>JBKEBP010000240.1:0-6311 GCA_047973235.1 Suipraeoptans sp.
ATTTCACGCATTGCTTTTTTCTGTGGTGATTCCTCTCTTCTTCTTGCCATAAAAAACCTCCAAACTGTTGTAATTATCTTACATCAGTTTGAAGGTTTACACAATCTTTGGGATAGTCCCCCAACTGCTGTTATTTTTATTCCCTTTGTTGCAGAATCCGACTCAAAATGATGTGTTCGCTCTTTTATCTCTATAGTTGCTTTACGTGTACTATTAAAATAACCATTCCCGTTATTATCTTTGTTATTATCATAGATTACTTTAATTTCAGGTGCACTAACATCAATATCAAAATTAGTTGACTCAATATTTGTATTTCCTGCGTTATCTGTCATCTTTACAAATAGAGTTACGTTACAACTATTATTCAATGTCGAATCAATTGTTAAGATTCCATTCCATTTACTTTCTAATTGCGATTTAAATGGCACTTGACCACTATCAGTTATATGAACCCCGGCACCTGTTGCCCAATCCATAATATTTAACAATCCGCCGTTAGTGTTTATTCCGGAATCACGCATATAATCAAAATCATACACAATTTGGCGTTGTGTTTCTACACCCTCATTTTCTACCCAGTACTCAACTTGTTTTATACCTGAGTACGGAGTTTTATCTTCTATCTCTATTTCAACATCAATATCTTTGTTATATATTCCATTACTGTTTGGCGATTCAGGTGTAGACTTTATAGTTCCCGGCGTTTTATCAATTATAAAACCATCCGAATTAATATAAATAAAGTTTCCTGCGTAGTCTGAAATTTTCAAATAAATCACAAACTGTTGTTCATCCGATAAAGAAAAATCTGTAAATGGAGTAAATGTCGTATTGTCCAGTTCTGCAGCATTCATAATTTTATCACTGCTTGACTTATAATATTCTATTGTAGTTGGACTTATTCCATCCTCTGATGATGCTGTAATATCTATAGTTGTATCACTGTAGAGTCCAAATGTTAAACTACTTAGACTTTTGCTCCAAACCATTCCATCAACAACTACAGTGCCTGTCGGCATGCTCGTATCCACTGTGAATTTATCAGGAGTCGATCCCGAACCGGTTGTTGTAGCATCTGTATTGCCCTGTACACCTGCTTTATTCGTATAATCAATGTACCACTCATAATTTCCTTCTTCATCAAATACTACTTGAGCTGTGTGCTTATTACCACTACTTACCCAATCACTAATCATATTTGAAGTACCAAGTACAATCAAATTATCATATGCATCTCTTGACACTATAGTTATCCCTGCTGTCGCAGCATCAGAATCAAATGTTGATGCCCTATCTTCTATAGTAACTGTAGCTGTTCTTGCCGTGTTAAAATATCCATTTGCATCAACTACCTTATTTGGCACTCCATCTAATGAGACTGATATCTTAGGTTTTACTGTATTAATTGCCAAGCTAATACTTTCTTCATGCTTATTACCGGCATTATCATATACTATTACAGTTACTTTCACATTATCGGAGTTGTTACTCTCTCCATCAACCAATATACTATCATTCCATGTTGCTTCAATGTCACCACTTGTTGCATCATAAGTATATAAATTGCCCTTTTGAATAGTATCGCCATTACTTTCTACTTCATAGTCGATTGTTTTTATGCCCGAATAAGCAATTCCGGCAACGACATCTTCTTTAACAGAGACATTAACATTTACATCACTGTTATAAAATCCATTTGCATTAGGCGCATCCGGTGTTAGTACAATATCACTTTTTGTCATATCAATAATAATACCATCTGTACCAACATAGGTTGTATTTCCTGCATAATCCGTTATTTTCGTATATATCACAAATTTTTCATCAGAATCATTTACATATGGAACATTTGTAAATGCTCCTGAATTATATGCCATTTCTAAATCATTACTGCTAATAGCTGTATCAGAAGTAACTTTGTAATACTCAACATCATATATCGGTGAAATCTCATCCTCGCCTTTAGTCTGTGCGCTAATCACACTATTGCTCCATAGATTATAAGATATCGAAAGAGGAAGGCTATTCCATGTGTAGTCATCAAATTTAATAACACCTGTTGGCGCTGTCTTATCGATTGTAAATTCATATGGAGAATCTCCGGTTACTATTGGAGGATTACTATTTAATTCGGCTCTATTAGTATATTTAAGCGACCATACATAGTTTGCTTCTGTGCTGAATGTAATATAAGCAGTATGAACATCTCCCGAATGTGTCCATGAGCTTACCATACTGTTCTTATCTATAGAAACAGTATTTCCATTTACGTCTGTAGCTTTGATTTCCAGTCCTGCGAGCACTGCTGCTTCATCAAATGCACCCGCTCTATCGTCAATTCTAATTGTCGCGACACGATTGCTATTATAATACCCTGTTGTAGCTTGCGAATTTAGCGTCCCACCTATATTAACAGTAATCGTAGGTTCGGAAATGTTAATCTTAAGACTCTTATGTTCAGTTGTCACATTTCCTGCAAAATCAGTAACTCGTATATATACCTTAACATCATCACTATTATTTCTGCCTGCGTGTACGGATATCGACCCGCTATATGAGCTTTTCGGGCTAGAAGATCCACTAACATCTGCACTATTGAAAAGTATTGCATCTCCGGAATTTGAACTTCCTATTCCTTGAGTTGTGAAACTATCACTGGTGATCCAATATTCCACTTTATCAATTCCGCTATAGTCATCCGGATCCGTTGTTTTAAAATTAACAACTACATCGTTGTTATAATACCCTCCACTGCTTGGTGCTTCCACAGTAAAGTCAATATTTGGGACTTTATTATCGATAACAATTTTGATATCTTTTGTAAGAGCAACCTCATGCCAACCCGGGAATGAATCTCCTGATGCAGTATAAAATAATTCCATTTTACTTATTGTGGTTGTTGATGATACATATAATGTTGGCGATTGATATGCGTTTCCATTTTCACTAGAGCCATTGATGCGAATCCCATCTTTAGTCGTATTAAATTGTACCGCTGTATTATTGGCATAAATGTAAATAGTTCCTCCCGAATTGTCATCAACTGTTCTAAGAGCATCTCCCGAGTTAAAAGTAACATCAGACATATCAATCGTTTTTACTTTTTTAAATTTAACACTAATTTTTATATCTTCATCTACACCCGGCACAACAAGTTTGAAAGTGTTATCATTAGTCTGTACCACACCCTTGTTAACGCCATTTACTTTTACAGTATCAATTAAATATCCTGCATCCGGTGTAATTGTTGCAGTGATGCTACCATTATAATCTACAGAACTTTTATCTATTTCAACCTTACCATTAGATGGATTACTTGTAGATACTTCATATGTATTTGGTGCGAAAGTTATTTCATAATTATAATCACTATCAATACCTGTAATATCGCTAGTATAGACTTTATCATTCTCTGTATAAGTCTTTTCAACTCCATTCTTAATTACTTTTGAAACTCGCCAGTTTTCATCCGGGTTAGCTGTCACCTTAACGGTACTCCCCTCCTGATACTGTACTGTACCGCCACTTATCGCTTGATTAAGTAAAACTATACCTGCCCCTGTAAATTGTACTTCGCAAGTATACAATCTTATAAAATCCACCTCTATAACCATATCACTTGTAACTGTAATCGATTCGTTAAATTCATTTGAGGTACTTATAACCTGATCAATTCCATCTATTTTGACAGTGTCAATTTCATAGTTTACTGACGGTGTAATCTTAATGTTTGCATTAGTGTTTTTAACAATTTCCGTACGCCCTATCTCCACTCCATTAATTGCTATTTTACCCTCGCCGCTATTAATCGTGCCGGATACATATGCCGGGACAGGTTGTAAAACAATATCTGTATTTGAATCTTTAGATGTTATTGCAGCACCCACTACCGAATATTCTTGGAAATTATCTTTATTTACTCTGTAAGTAATAGTTACATTTTTCGTATTGTCTTCGATTTCTGATATGTGATTTGCTACTTCCGTTATTGCTACTACTCCATTTGCGTTAGTTGTTTTGCTACCCGTCTCTTTTAGCGTTTCGTCAACTTGAATGCTATAATGAACCTTTGCACCGCTGACTGTATTTGCTCCATCCATTACTGTTATTGTATAATCATTTGGATAGTCTTCACTGGCAGCTAAAACATTTTCAGGCATTAATCCTAAAAGCAGTACCCCCACCAATAATAATGATACAAGTCGATATGCAATCTCTCTCCTGTAATAATTCACTTTCCCTACTCCTTTCCCTACTCCTTTACTTATTTAATAATTTCAGAACTTCCGCAAAATCCAATCTCTTGTTCAATTGAAAAAACGGTTTCCGTTTCATTTAACAAGGTGGTTTCGTCAGATACTACCACATTTTGTGGTGTGTAAATTTCTTCTGTTATCTTACCCTTCAATTTACCTGCAATATCTGCATTATATTTTCTTCTATTTTCTGTCTTGTTTCCTTGTTGTATACTTTCAATTGCTTTTCGCTCATTAATACCACTTACATCACCTATAACTTGTGGTATCTTTATTATAAAAAACATAATAATGGCCAGAAGTAAAAACAATACAGCAAGTACAAATGATATATTAGATAATAGAGTCATCTGATCAGCGCTCATCTTCTTTCACTCCTTTGTTTTCTATATAGGCTATCTCTATTGATTTCTCTGTTTCATCAAGTAATGATTTTATACTATTACTTTTTATAGTCCTCACATCTGTGGCATCATTTTCAGGTACTTCTATTGTGTTTAAAATACTCACAATTTCATTGTACATACTCAAGAGTTCTTCTTCAGAAACATCATCTACTTTGAATTTTGTAGAATATTGCATAATAGCGGTTCTTGAAAGTTCTAAAACTTCAAGTCGTACTACTTCACTTTCCGTTTCTACAAGTGCAACAGTATTAAGCAGTTCTGTCATATTATCAAATAATGGCCTATACTTACCCTTATCATTTGCTTCCGCAACATTCATATGTATATCTCGAAAGAACATACCTATGCTTGCATAAGTTCTTGCCATCCCGATTTGTTCATAATCATCTGATGCATTATCTATAACAACTTGAAACCACTCTACAGAACTCTTTGCCCTAGTAATTGGATTATCTTCCCCATAATTATAGTAGTACCAAAAGAGCTTACCAGTTTCAAAAGCTATTTCTGTGTAATCTTGAGGTGACTCTAACAACTCAGTCCTATTATTCTTAATCAATGTTTCAAGCTGCTGCGCTTCATCAACGGAGAACACCGAATCATTTTCCTTATATGCTTGAATTAACCCCATATAAGCATCCAACTTATTTGATCTACTTTGCATTTCTATACACTTTTCATATAGATCTATTTTGGTTGTATAGTCTGATGTCTTCTTGGCTTCATCTAATTGTGCTTCATATGTATCCTCCGCCTTCTGCTCTGCCATAGTATTCAATCCAACACCACTAATTGTAAATGCGATTGATAAAATGACTACAATAACAAACAAAGCCAATCTACGTTTTTGCATTTTTTTGTAATAATCATCTATCTCCTCGTAATGCTCAAGAGCATACATCATCTCTGCCGCTGACTGATATCTATCATTTGGATTTCTTCTAAGACATTTTTGAATAATTAGTTCTAATCCACCGGATAATTCCGAATTAATCTCTCGTATTGGTTTAATTTCATATGGTGGTTCACTTGGATTAATTCCTGTTATCAGGTGGAAAATTGTAGCTCCCAAGCAATAAATATCCGTTCGTGCATCCGTCTGTCCTACACCACCAAACTGTTCCGGAGCTGCATATCCTATTGTCCCCAGACACGTTGTATCCTCAATATTTTTTTCTTTATACTCACGTGCCGTTCCAAAATCTATAAGTGATAGGTTTCCATCCGGTTTCAACATAATATTCGATGGTTTCATATCTCTATAAATAACAGACGGTTCACGAGTATGTAGATACCCCAAAACATCACAGAGTTGCTTAGCCCATTCTATAACGAGTTCTTGTGGCTGTGCACCGTACTCCTCAAGTGATTTTCCCAATGAATTTCCTTCTATGTAGTCCATTACAATCAGAAAAACTGTTTTGTCTTCAATAATATCAACTATACTTGGCAAGTTTACATGTTGTAAGCGCTTAAGCATCTCTGTTTCTACTATTAATCCCTGCTTAACCGACTCAAAATCTAAAACCCCATCTTTACGAACTTCTTTAATTGCCCACGTCTTATTCGCTGTCTCATTGATAGCCATGTAAACAATACTCATACCTCCACGCCCGAGTTCTCTGAGTATCTTATAGTTGCCATC
>JBKEBP010000072.1:0-77509 GCA_047973235.1 Suipraeoptans sp.
TGTTTAAGTAGGGAGTAATTCTTAGCATAGCTTAAATACTCATTATGACTGAAGAAATGTTGACGGACGTTATAGAGTCCTTGATTATAGAGATTTTTAGCTATATGACTGAGTTCTTTCAAGACCTTATAGTCACATACCGAAAGATGTTTCAACTGTTGTTTAACTGTTAAATACAAGAGTGGGTTCACCTCGCTCTCTGCACTGAAATGTATATTATAATAGTAACACAAAACAGCCAAAAGAACAAGTGTTTGGTATGAATATTTTGATTTATTTCTTGTATATAGTGGTATATAGTTTATGCAAACTCTAAGTTTTAATAAGAAGTCAGCTACTGAACAAAGTGTAATTGTCGTTATAAATATAATTTCCCGGCATTCATCTCGCTGCTTGAAGAAGCAGGAGTCTTCTGCCTGGAAAGGGTAAACTATTTAAATTTCTGTTTTACATTATTATATCCAACTATAATACATCTTCCTTAATCTGTTTTTTCTAAATATTCTCCACTCGTAATTTTAGTTAATGCCACTCTTTTTTTAGCCGAAAATTATCACTGTTTTTTAGACAAATTATCAGAATAGGTATTTTGATTAGCAAAAAGAGGAACTTGAAGATATTATTTAGTATTTGACTTTTTCTATAATACATTGTATTATAATAATGTCAAATATGTTAGACATTTAATCTAAACTGTTCGACATTTAATCCAGTTAATTAGTCATGGGTTCTAATTGATTAGACAATGATTACAGTAAATTAGATCGAAAAGGAGTTAATACAATGACTTACAATAGCAAAAAAACATAACTAGCACTGTTTCAACAATCGTACTTATATTCGCCTATATTATTTATTTATCTATAGGTAACTGTCCATCATCAAATGATTTAAAATCGTGGTCGCTATTAATGTTAGTATTTATCGGAATAGGTGTTGGTATGTTAATCATTATTCAAGTCTTATTTCATATTGCACTAGCCGTTGGGTTTGCCGTAACAAAGAAAAATCAAAATAGTAACTCAATTGGAAGAATGCTTTCATCATCAATGGTGGAAGATGAAAGAGACAAATTAATTAGTCTTAAATCTTCTCATGCAGGATATATTTGTGTTGGAATTGGATTTATCGTTTCACTTGTATCGCTAAGTATCGGGATATCAACTGTTGTAGTGTTGCATGTAATTTTGGGAGCATTTGCTGGTGGCTCAATCGTTGAAGGAATTTTAAATGTTTACTTTAATGAAAGAGGTGTTCGTAATGGTTAAAAAACTAATAATCACAAATAATATACGGAAACTCAGATTTTTCGCAAATGAAATGACACAACTTGAACTAGCAGAACAAGCAGGCGCTTCAAGGCAGACAATTGTTGCATTAGAGGCAGGGAAATACACACCCTCATTAGAAATGGCATTTCGTATTGCTAGTGTATTTGGTGTACCAATTGGAGAAGTATTTGAATGTCAAGTACTTGAGGAAAACTTATGAACTCTAAATATAGAAATTCAGTAGATTCAAACCTTTATTTCAGAATAAAATTAGCAGGTCTTTGGGTTACTTTAATGCTTCTATATATTTACTGCGATATATACTCTTTCCATCGGCCTGATTATATTAGTGAAATAATTAGTGGTATGCTAGGTCCATTTAAAGTTACTCAAGAGGTATTAGCAATTTTCGGACTACTAATGATAATGCCAGCATTAATGGTTCCTGCTTGCTTATTTTTAAAAAATATAGCTATCAAATTTCTAAACATTGTCATTGGGATATTTTACTTATGTGTAAACATTGGAAATCTTGTAGGTGAAGGCTGGGTATATTATTGGATATACGGTATTCTTGAAATTATACTAATAATCGGTATTATTACCTTATCATTAAGATGGAAGGACAAAAAATATGAAAACAGTTAGAATGCAAAAATATAATTCACCAGAATCGCTTCAGTTATTAGATATAGAAAAACCAAATCCTAAAGATAATGAAGTTCTGATAAAAGTTTGCGCTTCAACAATTAACTCTTATGATTTCAAAAAAATGAAGGGAAAACCAATTGTGATGCGATTACAAAATGGTATTTTCTCACCTAAAAAAAATAGTTTGGGATGTGATGTAGCCGGAATAATTGAAAAAATAGGTAAAAATGTAACTAACTTCAATATTGGCGATACAGTTTTTTGTTGTTTAGCTGATGGGTATGGAGACAACGCCTATTCTGAATATGTTTGCGCAAATGAAAACATTATAGCTATCAAGCCAGATTCCGTTTCTTTTGAAGAAATTGCTTCAATTCCAATGGCTGGAGTAACAGCATTACAGGCACTTCGAAATTTCGGAGAGATACAAGAAGGACAAAAAGTTTTGATTAATGGTGCTTCTGGTGGTGTAGGTACTTTTGCAATTCAAATTGCAAAAGCTCATGGAGCAGAAGTAACAGGCGTTTGTAGAACGGAAAGTCTAAGCACACTTAGCTCTCTAGGTGCAGATTATGTCATTGATTACACTGTGGAAGATTTTATGGAAAGTAAAAAGAAATATGACTTAATTATTGATATTGTTGCTAATCACACTTTTTCAGAGTACAAATCTATTTTAACTGAAAATGGATTTTGCGTAATGGTTGGTTTTTCTAGCTTCTCACATATGTTAAATACTGCAGTAAACTCATTATTATCTAAGAAAAATAAACAGAAGATTAAGATGTTACTTGCTCAAAATGCAGTTGTAAGTGACTTAATACATGTCAGTGAATTGGTTCAAGAGAAAAAAATACACCCTACTATTGATAAAACTTTTCTACTTGAAGATATATCAAAGGCATTTCAATACTTTGAAACTGAGCACATAACGGGTAAGTTGATTATTTCAATAGACTCAAATAATAGTTAATGTGAAGCTGCAAACTTCATTTGAGTCTATTAAAATAGTAATACTCTCACACGAGAAATTTCTCTATTTCCTTTTCAACCTGTTCCGGATTATCTAAATTAGTACCGTGATGTGCATTTCTAATAGTTACTAATTTTGAATTTTGTATGTGTTCATGAATGTATGGTTGTTGCCGTTGTGTCATGTTATCGTGATCGCCGATAAGAATTAATGTTGGGCAAGTAATCTTCGATAGTCCGTCCCTACTCTCCATATTTGTCACTGCTTTCCAAACACGGTTGAAAGCATCATGATTAAGGCTACCTACAACCTTGCGAACATACAACTTTGACTCTGAATTAAAGTTTCCCATTCCAATAGAGAGGCTCCATGCAATCCAGCTCATTGGCATGAGACGCAGCGAAAAACGGTTTATAGGAAGAACAATACGTTCATAAAAATTAAATCGATTAGTACATATCGTCCCGATTAAAATGATACGCTCAACTCGTTCTCCGGCGTGAATTGCTGCTTGAATAGCAATGTGTCCCCCCATTGACAAACCACAGATGGTTGCTTTTGAAATACTCAAAAAGTCCATCATTGCAATTACATCCTGCCAAAATATATCAGGTGATACTTTCCCGGGAGGGAGAGATGATTTGCCATGCCCTCGTGCATCCAATGTAATAACTCGATAATTTGATGAAAAGTGTTCTATCTGTCGGTCCCATTGGTGCATATCCCATGATGCACCATGAAGGAAAATCAAAGGTTTTCCTTGCCCAATTTCTTCATAGTATAATTGTGCACCTTGATGTTCAAAATAAGGCATAGCTACTCCCTCCTTCACGCATAAATCCCTCAACAAGCCAAGTAACAATTTCAATGGCTTTTCTATTTTATTACCGTTTTACTTTAGTAAGTTCAAATACTGCTCTAATCGTTCTTTTAGATATTCCGCAACCATATTTACCATTGGGGCAGTATCGTTCTCACGGTAGTAGCAGTGAAAGCAATCATAATACTTCCTTCTATCTGTAAACTTCACGTCGATTGGTGGGTATCCATTTTGCATAAGCATTAGACTTAAAACAAGTCGCCCGGTGCGGCCATTGCCGTCAATGAAAGGGTGAATTCCCTCAAAATTAAGATGAAACAGTGCGGCACGTTCTATAGGATGGTGCTTATCTTTGGCAAGATCATGTATGAGTTGTTCCATCTGCACCGGAACAAGATATGGTTGTGGTGATTCTTTGAAAGCACCCATAATTCGCACCGGAATTGAGCGGTACACTCCCTTATCTTCCGGCCTATCCATCAATACAAGCGAATGAATGTCCTTAACGACCTTTTCGGAAATCGGTACTTTCTCTGAAACAAGTCGCTCAACATACAAAAAAGCATCCCGATGACCGACTGCTTCTAAATGTTCTTTGAGCGGCTTTTTATCAATCGTTACACCCTCTAAAACTAAAGCCGTTTCCCGAAGCGTTAACGTGTTACCTTCAATAGCATTAGAGTTATAGGTAAACTCAATGAGAAATTCCTCCTGCAACCGCTTTAATTCCCCTTGTGTCAGAAGACGACGAGTATTAAGGTCTGCTTTGAGAGAATCCACATGAGAAAAAATTGAGGCATATTCCTGTGAAATATCTATACCACGGACTGTTCTTCCGTCAATTGGCTTGATAGCATTCTCTGGTATAAGCCATGAGCGGCCTTGTTTGGTGACACCATCTATCTTACCTTGTTCACATAGAATTCGGATACGGCGTTCTGATAATCCCCATTGTTCCGCAACCTGTTTTACATTTATATAATTCATTGTAATCACCCTGCTTTCTTTACCAACATATCACATTAACGGAATAATATCAATTGATTATTGTTGCAAATTGAATCTATTATTCCGATTTAGGTCAAGTATTATTCACTCCACCATTTAGTTTAAAAGGGTGAATTGGTTCAAGAGAGAAAAATAGATTGACAAGCTTCTTAAAAAGCAGTATATTAAAAACAGCGTTATTAATAACAGTGTTTTTAATATAGGAGGACAATCATGGCCAAGCGTGAGGAAGGTATTTCGGAAAAACTTATAAAGTACGCAACCGCTGAATTTCTGAAAAAAGGATTTCAGGGAGCATCGCTGAGAGAAATTGCAAAGCACGCCGGAATCAGCACCGGCGCAATCTATATACGTTTCCCCGACAAAGCAGCGCTTTTTGGTGCGTTGGTAGAACCGGCTGCTGATGATTTGAAAACGCAGTTTCAATCCGCACAGGACAGTCACTTTGATCTCATTGATCTTGAGAAATCCGATAAGAGTTGGGATTTAACTGAAGAGTATGTCTTCTCTTTTATCGATTGTATTTATGAAAACTATGATGCTTTCAAATTAATTGTCTGTCGTTCTGAGGGCTCCCGATATCAAAGCTTCTTTGATGAATTGGTTGAACTGGAGGTTGACCGTACAATCCAATATCACAATCAATTGCGCTCACTCGGCAAATTACAGGGTAGTGTAAGTCCTGAGGTTCACCATATGCTGACCAGCGCGTTATTTACCGCTGTTTTAGAGGTGGTTCAACATGATATGTCTAAGGAAGAAGCGCTCAAATATATTGGAGAGGTGATGCGCTTTTTCACATGCGGCTGGAACGGATTGTTAACATTTCTTTGATAATATAGACACAGGAGTGATGTATATGAATTTTGAAGCATTCGCAAACAAAGCGTTATACCGAGATTTTGGTGAACCCCTTGCAAGCTCATATGCAAAGCGTTCGGAGCAACTTCAGCGAGAATATATAAACCAGATTGACGATAAAGGAAATACAACTGTAAGAAATCATATCACCAATCATATTCTTCCGTTTGTCTGTCTGTTCTATGCGCTTGTAGAAGGTGGCAACCCTTCAGAAACTGCGCAACACTACATGACAAAACTCATGCACCAACTGACTGAAAAGCAAAGTGTTTCTATGAGGCGTATGGCCCAAGTTCCATTCTTTTTCCCTTTGTTTCGGCGAATAAGTCCATTATTTATGAAGAAAAGTTATCCGATTGATGGATGGGATATGCGATGGAATAAATGTGACCGAGAAGAAATAGCATTCGACTGCCATCGCTGTATCTATATGGATATAACAACACAACTTGGATGCCCGGAGCTTTGCACCGCCTTTTGTGAAAACGATGACATCACATATGGGGCAATGGCACCTAATGTGATTTTTGTACGCACCAAAACACTTGCAGATGGTGGAGAATGCTGTGATTTTCGTCTGTTAAATGGCAAGGTGGCCGAGAAGGACGCGCACAAATAAGACAATTTGTCTGTATAGCGGGATTGGTGGTAGCCTGCCACAAAAAAGTCCAAGGGCATAATGATTTCATTTCTATCTTTAACTATTTCAGCACTCTCTTTATTTCTCTTAGGTTTCTTGACCCCCATCATTTGAGTAGGGTTAAAGTACACCTAAGTGTTAGTTATAACAAACTCATTTGAAAGGAAGTAATTAGAATGAACACAACTACACAAAAGCTTGCAACCAGAGATTTTATTGCCATCGGCATCTATTCGGTAATCTATGCTGTCTTGGCCTTCGCAATAGGGGGCATTACACAAATGACACCTGTTACATTTCCCTTTATGCCAATGACAATTGCCCTTGTTAACGGAACTGTCTTTATGCTGTTTGTCGCTAAAATCCCCAAAAAAGGTGCGCTGACTATTCTTGGTATTATTACAGGCATTCTCACCTTTATTGTCGGCATGTTTTGGATGATGGCCATCGGATTCATACTTTTAGGTGCTTTAGCCGATGTTGTATGCAGTCGGAAAAACTACAAATCTTTTAAGATGAATCTCATAGGCTACTCTCTGCTTGGGCTTGCACCTATGGGTGGTTATGTGCCAATATTGGCGATGCCTGAGCAATTTAAGTCATTTATGGAGGGAAGTAGCGGAGATATGTCAGCTTATATGAATGTGGTCGACAAAATCGGCAGTGCATGGTGGCCGATCCCCCTAATGTTCCTCGGAACAATCCTCTGTGCTGTGATTGGTGGCCTCATTGGAAAGAAGTTGATGAAAAAGCATTTCAAGAAAGCGGGAATCGTATAAATGATGCAGTTAAGCAAAGGGTTTGGAGGTTCTGCCAGCGCGGGGTTTCACATTGATCCCAGAACAAAACTGATTATCATGCTCGTCACCGGCATTTGTGCATTTATGAACAGCAATGCCTTTGTTGAGATTGCCTTTGCTGTGGTGGCTACATTGCTGTTGCTCAGCTGTGGTAAAACAAAAACCTCCTTTAAGCTGGCTCTGTTTTTTTCTGTGCTGCTCTGTACGCAGGTCTTTCTTGTACCAAAGCTACCTGGTATGGTCAGCGGTGTTGTATATATGTTTTCTGTTTATCTGCGTAAACTGCTTCCCTGCGTTATGTTGGGTAACTATCTGATTTCCACAACTCACGCCAGTGAATTTTTGGCGGCCTTAAACCGAATGCATCTCCCAAAGGGCTTGACAATCGCTCTTGCAATCACATTGCGGTACTTTCCCACCATGGGTGAGGAATGGCGCTCCATTCAAGCTGCTATGGCAATGCGGGGTATTGGCGGCGGTATCGGTGGATTTATCCTGCATCCGATTGCTACGATGGAATATATCTATGTGCCAATGCTTGTATCCGCGTCAAAAATTTCGGACGAAATCACGCAGGCGGCAATCACTCGCGGTATTGAAAGCGAAAATAAACGCAGCTGCGTAACACAAATTCGCATCACCGTCGCAGACGTTTTTATGCTGTTTTTGTATACCGCCTTGGTAGTGGCACTTATTTATGTCAACAATACGCCGGGGTTCCCGGGTGGAATATAAGGGGGTGCTATTCTATGAATGCAATTGAATTATCGGATGTTCATTTTGGCTACGCAACGCAAAAAGAAAATGGGCTTCATGGTGTCAGTCTGTCAGTTCCCAAAGAGCAGTGCTTACTTTTATGTGGCGCTTCCGGCTGTGGCAAGACAACAATAACGCGGCTTATAAATGGGCTGATCCCCAACTTTTTTGAGGGTGAGCTCGTGGGGAATATTACTGTAGCGGGCATGAATATGAAAAAATCTTCGATGGTAGCACTTTCTGAAAAAGTAGGCTCCGTTTTTCAAAATCCCCGCACCCAGTTTTTTAACACAGATCCGTTTAGTGAGGTCGTGTTCGGTATGGAAAATGCCGGATTGCCGGTAGATGATATTATGCTCCGTGGTGAAAAAACAGTTGAAGCGCTGTCGATTCGCAGCCTGATGGAAAAAAGCATTTTTGCGCTTTCAGGTGGCGAAAAGCAAAAGGTTGCATTTGCGTCAGTCTATGCCTCCGAGCCGGAAATTTTGGTTTTAGACGAGCCTTCTTCTAATCTCGATCCCCGTTCTGTCGAGGAACTGGCGGCACTTATCAGACTTTGCAAGAAGCAAGGCAAAACCATTATCATTGCGGAACACCGGCTTTACTATCTGGTGGATATTGCAGACAGGGTTATTTACATGAAGGATGGGTGTATTGAACAGGACATCTCCATGCAGACATTTCGTGGATTGTCTGAGCCGGAACGCATTACCGCAGGATTGCGTTGCCGAAGTCTTGACGATGTGATTTCTTCCCCCACAGCCGTGGCGAACAGTTCGCTCGAAATAGAGCTTGCAGACATCAGCGCCAATTATGACAAGGTACGTGTGTTGGAACATGTAAATTTTTCGGCGAAGGGTGGTGATATTATTGCAATCATCGGGCACAACGGAGCCGGAAAAAGCACGTTGGCGCAAGTAATATGCGGACTTCACAAAAAACATATTGGCAGTGTAAAGAGAAATGGCAAAGTCTTATCCCGAAGAGAACGTTGCCGACGCACTTATATGGTGATGCAGGATGTGAATCATCAATTGTTTAGTGACAGTGTTGAAGGCGAGTGCCACTTGGGGCTACAAAAACCGGATGAGGCTGCGGTGAACGAAAGTCTCTCCATGCTCGGTCTTGGTGGCTTTGAGAATCGCCATCCCCTTTCCCTATCCGGCGGGCAAAAGCAGCGGCTTGCTGTGGCTGTTAGCATTCTGTGCGAGAAGGATATTCTTGTATTTGACGAACCGACAAGCGGTCTTGATTTGCGCAGCATGAAGCAAGTGTCGAAGATGATGCGAATGCTTGCAGCGCAAGGGAAACTAGTACTTGTTATCACCCATGACCTGGAGCTCATATCAGATGTATGCAGCCGGGTTCTATACTTGGAACAAGGGCACGTTGCAGCTGATTTAGCAGCTGCAAATATAAGCCAAATACGTGCACTCCTTTGGAGTGGCGAAGAGAAAAATATTGCTTATAAGGAGTTAAGTTGAATGAAACAAAAAGAGAAAAGCTCGTTTGCGTGGCTGTATTCCTTTGTCAGTCAGTGTAAAGGGAAAATGACCGCATCCGTTCTATTGGCCGTGGGTGGTTCCGCTTGCGGAATTGTACCATATTTTGCTGTGGCACAGATTATCATTAAAATGATTGATGGCCTTCCCTCAATACACGAAATTCTCCCCCTTGCTGTCATTGCCCTAGTCGGTTATTTGGGGAAAATATTGTTCTCTACACTATCTACCATATTATCCCATCGATCAGCCTTTAGTATTTTACAAACTATACGAAAAGCGATTTCCACAAAGCTTTCTCGCGTTCCCATGGGTTTTATTTTGGATACGCCTTCGGGAAAATTCAAAAGTATGCTGGTGGATACGGTAGAAAAGCTGGAGCTTCCGCTGGCACATATGATTCCGGAGCTTACAGGGAATATCCTTATTCCCATTTTTATGTTTATCTACATGTTCACGCTTGACTGGCGTATTGCACTGATTGCACTTGTCACGGTTCCTGTAGGTGTTGTGTGTTATATGGGGATGCTCAGGGATTATGAAACTCGCTACAATCGTGTGTTGCGTGCAGGCAAGGGCATGGACGCTGCTATCGTGGAGTATATCGGCGGTATTCAGGTGATTAAAGCATTCAATCAAAGCGCAAGCTCATATGAAAAATACACAGCCGCCGTTAACGAAAATTATAATGCGAAGTCCGACTGGTTTCGCGCCACAAACAGTTATTATGTGGCTGGAATTGCCATAATGCCCACTTGCCTGTTAGGTGTTTTACCCCTTGGCACATGGCTATATTACACCGGCGGTCTTGAAGGAAGTACACTGATCATTCTCATTATTCTTTCCATGGGACTTGTAAAACCGCTGATTGGCGTGTTGGAATATACCGATAGCTTTGCGATGGTAGACAGCACATTGAAAGAAATTGCAGAATTGCTAACCGCAACGGAAATGAAGCGCCCCAAGGAAAACAAATCCCTAGTCGGAACAGATATTGAGCTGCGCAATGTATGCTTTGGATACAAGAAGACAACGGTGCTGCATGATGTTTCTTTCAGGGCAAAAGCCGGTCATATGACCGCCATCGTCGGACCATCCGGCAGCGGGAAAAGCACTGTAGCAAAGCTGATTGCGAGCTTTTGGGAAGCTGATAGCGGAAGTGTTATGCTTAGCGACATCGACATGCGTGAATTACCTCTCGATCAAGTGATGGAGCACATTGCCTATGTTTCTCAAGATAACTTCCTCTTCCATCTCTCGATTAAAGAAAATATCCGCATGGGGCGGAGAAACGCAACCGACGCGGATGTGGAAGCGGCGGCAAAGGCTGCTAGTTGTCATGATTTTATTATGACTCTGTCAGATGGCTATGATACCAACGCAGGAGATTCCGGTGGGCAGCTTTCCGGCGGGGAGCGTCAGCGCATTGCCATTGCGAGAGCCATCTTGAAGGATGCTCCAATTGTAATTCTTGATGAGGCTACTGCCTTCACAGACCCGGAGAATGAGGCGGTCATTCAGCACTCCATCAACAATTTGGTTCGGGGCAAGACTCTTATTGTAATTGCCCACAGGTTGTCTACTATCACAGGAGCGGATAACATTGTGGTGATGGATACAGGACGTGTGAACGCTCAAGGAACTCATGAACAGCTTTTGGAGCACTGTCCGCTCTACAGTAACTTGTGGTACTCACATATTGGCGCAAAGGATAAGACTGAAAACGAGAAGACTGAAAATGAGAAGGAGGATACAACATATGCTTAAACTGATTAAACGATTGCTTGCCTTCTCCGGAGAAAACAGAAAAGATTTTCTCTTGTCATTTGCTGCCAGCCTCTTACATGCTATGTTTGAGGCAATTCCTGCTATGGCGGTACTAAACGTATTAATCTCAATTATTGGCACACTAAACGGCACACGGGAAATGACCATCGCTGATATCTGGATCCCCTTTGGGATCATGCTCGTGAGTGTTATCGGTAAAATCATAACAGAGGATATCTCATCGAAAAAGCGCACCCTTGGCAGCTTTTCTATGTGCGCACAGAAACGGTTAGAGATTGGTGAAATGCTCAAGCGGGTACCGATGGGCTACTTCAATCAAAATCGACTTGGCGATATCACCGCAACAGTCACTACTACCCTCGGTGATATCGAAACAAATGCTGTCTCTGTACTCAGTAAGGTCGCAGGTGGACTGATCTACTCGGTTGTCATCATTACTTGGCTTTTTATATATGAGTGGCATATCGGGCTGATTTCCCTTATCGGACTTCTTATCGCACTACTAGTATATGGTCTGCTGCAGCGAGTGAGCAAACGACTTTCCCCTCAGCGACAAAATGCGCAAGTGGGCTTGGTGACTGCATTTTTGGAGTATATTCAAGGCATGGCTGTAGTAAAGGCATTTGGCCTAGGTGATCAATCAGGACGTGCGGTAGATAAAGCAATCGATGAAAGCTGTGCTGCAAATACAAAGCTGGAAAGCGTCTTTTCCTCTTTAATCGGTGTCTATCAGTCGGTGTTTAAATTCACAGCTTCTGCAGTATTAGTGGTTGCACCCGCACTTGTGCTTAATACTGAAATCACATTAGAAAATGGGCTACTATTGGTTATCGCAAGCTTCATGATTTACTCACAGATGGAGATTTTCGGCAGTGCTTCCTCGTTGGGGCGAGTTATTGAGGCAAGCCTTGACAAGATGGATTTCTTGTGGAATACACCGCTTTTGGATGAAAACGGACAAGATATTCAGCCCGGGTCATTCGATATCAAAATGGACAGTGTTTCTTTCTCCTATGGTAAGGTGCAGACGCTGAAAAATATCTCCTTCAATATCCCTCAGAAAACCACCACCGCCATCGTCGGACCCTCCGGCAGCGGAAAGACCACACTATGCAATTTAATTGCTCGCTTTTGGGATGTGCAGAAAGGCCAGGTTCTTGTTGGGGGCGTTGATGTGCGAGAATATACTTGTGACAGCCTTTTGAGAAACTTTAGCATGGTTTTCCAAAATGTATATCTTTTTGAAGATACCATAGCCAATAACATTCGATTTGGCAAACCGGGTGCTTCCATGGATCAGGTAATAGAGGCAGCAAAAAAAGCTCAATCTCACGATTTTATCAGCTCACTCCCCGATGGATATAATACTCTTGTGGGTGAAGGTGGCTCCTCACTTTCCGGCGGCGAAAAGCAGCGGATCTCCATTGCACGTGCGATTTTAAAGGATGCTCCAATCGTTATTCTTGATGAAGCAACTGCAAGCGTTGATCCTGAAAATGAGGCCGCACTACAATCGGCCATAGAAGTGCTAACACGGAATAAAACGCGAATCATGATCGCTCATCGTTTGTCTACTGTGCGAAGTGCAGACCAGATTTTGGTACTTGACAAAGGTGAAATTGTTCAGAGAGGTACCCATGCAGAGCTTTCCGGCCAAGAGGGCGTTTACAAAAGATTTATTTCCATTCGAGAAGAGGCAATCAGTTGGACGTTTGCGGGAACAGATAGCTAGCAACCACACACACAGTATGAACTCGTCAAATGTAATGCCTTCTATTTATATCGGGGATATTTTTAGTTGGTCAACTTTCTTCTGTACATCTGCATTGCAGTAATGAAGGCCACCACCAACAGCCCAACACACCAAATGATTGCAAGAAATGTGCTGCCACCCGGTTCAGTATCCAAAAGAAATGCTCGAACAGTATTAATTACATGTGTGAATGGCTGATTCTCAGCAAATATGCGAAGTACAGTCGGAAGTGTTGCGGTGGGAATGAATCCTGCGCTAAGATATGTAAACAGCTGAACAAACATAGTGAATGCACCTGCTCCTTCCGGGCCTTTTACAAAAAGACCGAAGGCTACAGCAATCCAGTTTATCACAAAGCTGAATAGAATTAGCAAGGCAAAAGCGCTGACCAAACCCCAAAGTCCTGCAACGGGACGAAATCCAATTAGCAATGCGATAGCAACAACCAATAAAACAGTTAGTGTTGTTCGCAATACAGCTTCGACGACCCGGCCTGTAAGGACGGAAGATTTAGCAATCGGCATGGAGCGAAAGCGGTCAACCATTCCTCGTTCAATATCAAGGCTCGTGCTAATCGCAGTTGCGGTACTGCATTGGCTAATACAAAGTACGATGACACCCGGCATAATATAGTCTATAAAACGTATGGTGTTGTCACCTATATCCATAGCTCCGCCAAGAACAAATACAAAAATCAATAGTGTCATCAGCGGAGATATGACATTTTCTACCAGCGTATCAGGACTACCAAATGATTTTAGCAAGTTGCGTTTTGTCATGGTTTTTGTGTCCGATATGGCTCTTGTTATCACAGTCATTGTTTTTCGTCCTTCCGTTTGTCGTTGATGAATATATAAAAGACATCTTCTAGTGTAGGTGGTTTTTGTTCAAAACGAGACATTTGTATCCCACATTGCTTTATGCGATTAAAAATATCTGCAAGTTGTTCGATACTCCCATCTGTTATCACTGTCAACTTTAGCATTTCGTCATTAGATGATGTCTGAAAATCTGAAAGAAGCTTTCCCACGGCAGACACATCATCTGCGTTTTGAAATGAAAACTCAATTATGCCCTGAGGAAGCCTTTGCTTTAGTTCCTCCGGCGTTCCTTCTGCGACAATAATACCATCATCCAATATGGCGATTCTGTCGGCTAAATGCTCTGCTTCTTCGAGATACTGTGTCGTGAGCAAAACAGTGATGCCTGACTTAGCAAGTTCTTTGATAATGTGCCACATGGAGGCAGACTTTGAGGGTCAAGTCCGGTTGTAGGTTCATCCAAAAATATAACAGCAGGATTGCCCATCATGCTCATAGCAATATCTAATCTGCGGCGCATACCACCCGAATAGGTAGAAACCTTTCTATCGGCAGCATTTTCCAATCCGAACCGTTTCAGCAATTTTACTGTTTGTGCATTTACATTTGTGAGGTGTCGTAACGCTCCGATTAATCGGAGATTGTCTCGCCCGGATAGGACCTCTTCAACAGCAGCGTATTGCCCTGTCAAACTGATTTGCTCACGCACCTTATCCGGCTGTCCGGCAACATCATAGCCACAGATTTTCGCCTTGCCACAATCCGCACTTGTTAGTGTGGAAAGGATTTTTATTGTTGTTGTCTTGCCGGCGCCATTAGAACCGAGCAGAGCATAAATGCTGCCCTGCGTCACAGATAGGTTAACACCTTTTAGAACTTTGTTTTTTTTGAAGGATTTTTCCACGCCCTCCAAAGAAATAGCTAGAGCGTTGCTGATCATAATTTACCCCCCTGTTCTACGACAATCTTCTGCTTGAAGTCTTGAAACCACTTGATTTCAAACTGCAATTTGGCAATGGACAAATCAAGAGTTGCATACTGAAAAATCGCAATACCCTCGACAGTATCTTCCGTTATTTCATTGGCCGCGCCTTTGTTGTGCATAGCGGCAAGTTCGTTCTTGCTCGGAACGTGTCGCGGGGCTAAGGCAGTGTTGACTTCATCTAGTATTGCAAGTTCCTTTTCCAGCTCCATAATGTAAGCATCAATCAAATCAATTCGGTTTTCTTTATTCGCAAAGCCCATGAAAAAGAATTTGCTCAGCTCCATATTTTTTTCTTTATACTTCATCGGAGAGGATACTTTAGCGAAAAAATATGTTTTTCCCACTTCAGTAATTTCATAAACCTTTCTGTTGACGCCATTTTCCACAGACTCGCTGAAAATAACCATGTGCTTGTCAGTCAGTTTCTTAATAGCAGCCTGGATACTACCCATGCTGTTACTGCTGACAAGCGAAAAACTGTTTTCAATTAGCTTTCGCAATTCGTAAATTGTACACTTTTGCATCATCAAAAGCCCTAGTACAACAATATCCATTTTCTCAACTCCTTCTCAATTGATATTCCTAATAGTAACATTGCTAATAGTATTCGTCAAGTAAAAAGAAAAATAATAGGTAAGCCTATTTCAAAACGCTTGTTGTAAAGTAACCTTCAATAGAATCTTTTAGTAAACCATTTTGCATACATACCACCCTGTCCGCAACAAGCTGCAAAAACTCCATGTCGTGAGTTATGAGCATTATGGAAACACCTTGTTTGGTTATTTTGCGAAGAATTTCCGCAGTAATTCTCATGTGTCTACCATCAAGTCCACTGGTAGGTTCGTCCAAAATCAGTATAGGTCTCTTACGGAGCAACGCTGCGGCCAAGAGAACGCGCTGCTTTTGCCCACCGGACAATGATACCGGATGTCTGTTTTCATATTCTGACAAATCCAGTTGCTTCAGGATTTCTTTAGCGCTGCTCGTTAGCGCCTCAGATGTTTTCAGGTTAAGTGTTACTTCCTCCAACACAGTAGAAGCATAGAGCTGATAATCAGCATCTTGTCCAACGAAAAAGCTGTTTGTTAGACGCATTTTTCTACCGGCTCTCTTGTTGTTTACGGAGATATCTCCCCCCGTTTCACTTAGAATCCCAGACAGTATTTTGCAGAAAGTCGATTTTCCTACACCGTTGTTGCCGGTAATCGCGACGATTTCTCCGATAGATAAGCAAAAAGACAAATGGCGTAAAATACTCTTCTTATATCTTGAAAAAGAGAGCTTTGACACATTTATAAAAGGCGCTTCATCACTTTGAGATTGTCCGATACGTTTTGGAGGAATATCAAAAAGACGTAATCCCATTTGAATCATCTTATCCGACGGGATGGCTCTCGCCTCTGCGGACGAGTAAATACTGTGTATGTATCCGTTTTCCATGAAAACCATTTTATCTATCAAGTGTGCCAAATAGTACAAACGATGTTCAGAGACAATGATCGTCATGCCTTGCGCTTTCAATATTTCTAGGAATTTTGCCAGATGTCGCGTACTTTCTGCATCTAAATTTGCTGACGGCTCATCAAGCACAACTACAGACGGATGAATCGCGCAAGCGGATGCAATGGCGATTTTTTGCTTTTCTCCACTGGATAGATTGAAAATACTTCTGTCCAGCAAGCCGTCCAAATGCAAAAGATTCTGTACTTCATCCAAGCGCTCCCGCATAGTAGCAACGGGATAATTGCGGTTCTCCATTGCCATAACAATTTCATCTGTGGTATTGGTAGAGAAGAACTGACTGCGAGGATCTTGAAATACATTTCCAATTTTCATGCCAATCTCATCTAAGGTCATATCGAAGGCGTTTTTTCCATTCAACAAATATTGACCCGTCAATTCACCCTCGAAAAACTGCGGACACAATCCGTTCAATACGCGAGTTAAGGTTGTTTTTCCACAACCGCTTTCCCCTGTGAGCAGAATAAAATCACCTTTACCTATGGTCAGGTTGATGTTCTGCAAAGATGCTGATTGCGAACCGCTATACCGGAAAGATAAATCATTTATTTGAATCATGCTACGCACCTCCCACTATTCGTTCGATGTATGCAACGCCGAATAGTATCAGCGTTCCAATAATTATCGCAGCCCAATCAGACGTTTTCATGCGAATCAAATGGTAAGAGCTTACCTCACCTTTGAGCCTCATACCCCTTACCGCAGCAGATGCGGACAATTCATCCGCCGTTTTACTGGTTCGAATCAGCATCGGGATAAGGGTGTATTCCAACAGCCTAAAAGGATGGCATAACGATGACCAAAGAGAAACGCCAATACCTCTGAACTTCTGCGCATCGCGGATATGCCGATATTCTTCTGAAATCGTAGGCATAAAGCGAAACAGAACTGCGAGGGAGAGTGTCGCCGCCTTTGGCAGCTTCATACGGTTTAAGGACGCGACCAGTCGCCCGTTAGAAGCCGCCAGCAATGGGCGGGCAGCCATAACAGGCAGCATAAGCCGCCGTACATAGACGGTCACGAGTGGTAGGGCTGTAGAACCTAATGTTGGGATGTCACTCAGCAGATACAGCCCTCCCCATAAAATGAAGTACCAAATAAGGTGCGATATCAGCTGCCTTTTAAGTCCAAATAGTCCCAGCCAAATAATCAAAAGAACAAGCATGCAAAGAAGGGCGGTCTCTGTTCGCAGCAATAGTGTCATTACGGACGTTAATACCATAAGAAACAGACACACCCTTAAATCCAGCCCGGCTAACGGAGGCTTTCTTGCTCCGGGTGTCATTAAGCGACTCCTGCAGGCCGGAAATGTTTCTTCAGCATTTTCATGCCTATTATCATTCCCAATGCGGAAGCAATCACCAAAAGCACCGAAGTAATCATTACGAATCCGGGAGCGACCAGATCATAGACCATGGAATCCACGATTTCTTGAGAGATACCGGCATCCCGCATCTGCTGTGCATAAGCGTCCGCACCAATGAACATGGGAGTAAAAGAACCGATTCCGAAAATTACGCTATGTACCGCGTAGGAAATCCCGGCTCTCCATTGCTGTTTATACCCGCCGTTCAAAGTAATCAGTTCACAAATCACACCGCCGGTCAGGTAGACCAGCGCAGTAGGCGTCTGACCCATAATCAAGGCATAGAGTGCCTTAACTGCAAAGAACATCAGGTTCGTTCCAATACGTGGAGCCTTGGCAATAATCAACACATAGATCACGCCACTAATAAGTGCGCCGAGGGTATAACCTCCCCAAACCGACCATTTTGGCGACGCCATAAATGGAATTGCTGTAACCATATTTACAACAATGGTCAATACCGCCAAAAGAACCACAATAACTATTTCTTTGAGTCCTACAAATTTCTTTTCTGTTTGCATTTTTTCATCCTCCAATAAATATAATTTTGGTGTCTCTACTCAAGACTCCAGTTTCCCGCTTTGTTTTGTTCCTGCCACAACATGGTGTACAGGCCGTCTTGCTCTAGTAACTCTTCATGTGTGCCGCTTTCTGCGACTCTGCCATCGTCCAGTACGACAATATGATCCGCCGTGGCAATAGACTGCAGCCGATGCGCGATGACAATGACCGTTTTGTCCTTCACCAACTCATTGATGGCTCGTTGTATTAGAACTTCATTTTTTGAATCCAAACTGGATGTTGCCTCGTCAAGCAAGACAATCGGTGCATTTTTTAGAAGTGCTCGTGCGATTGAGATGCGCTGTTTTTCTCCGCCGGACAGTGTAGAACCGCCCTCACCAACCACAGTTTGATACCCGTCAGGGAGCGACATAATAAAATCGTGACAAACGGCGGTTTTTGCCGCTTTCATAATTTCTTCCGTGGTAGCATCAGAGCGACCTAAGCGAATGTTTTCTTCAATCGTATCGTGAAATAAGTATACATCTTGGAAAACCATGCTAATCTTTGAAAGCAGCAAATCTGTGGAAATATCTCTGTACGGAACACCTCCCATAGTAATCTCACCGGAACTTATATCCCAAAATCTTGCGACCAATCGCGTTATTGTAGATTTTCCCGAACCGGATGCTCCGACCAAGGCAACGAAATTGTTCTCCGGAATTGTTAGTGAGATTCCGTGTAAAACTTCCCTTTCTCCATATCCGAAACGAACCTGATTAAACACTATTTCTGTATTTTGCGGAGGCACTTCATGTTTTGGTTCCGGCAAGGGTTCCTCATTATATAAATCTTGAATCCGGCCGACAGAACTGTTTATCATGGATAATCCGGCGATAAAGGTAAATAGCGCCATAATTGGCTCATAGATTTGAGCTGAAACCAGCAAAACCATCAAATATAAAAATGGATCAATTTGTTCAGAGATTAGCAAAACAGCGCCAACACCCATAACAACGGCAAGCCCACTACTTAATATTGCCCGACCTATCATGGCAATGGGGGCAGCTGCACTTTCCATATCCTTTGAATTGTCTTTCAATCGTGCAAATGTACCTTTTAACGATTGAAAGCGGCTGCCTGCCTGATTAAAAGCACGTAGGGTTTGTATTCCTCCTACATATTCAAGAATCAAAGAAGAGGTTTTTTGTTGCGTTTCAAGTAACTCAGAGCCGGTAACAGTCATTTTTTTATAACTGGATACGGCAAATGGTATAGCCACCGGAATCACCGCTAACATAGAAATTAGCATTCTCCACTCATATGCCGCAAACACAACAATAGAAAGCGTAAGCCGAATTATAATCACTGTCATTTGTGGTACAAAAGTACCTGCGGTACTTTCTACCGTGTCATAATCTCGTAAAATAACGGTTGATAAATCTCCTGCATCGCGCTTGAAAAAGAAGCCCATTGATAAAGATTTGAGATGCTCTCCCATTTTAATTCTTGCGCGTTTTGTCGTCTTTGAATATCCGACCAAGATATTAACATAGCTGCGGCGGCGGACAAACATATAAGCTATTGTTTGTGCAGCCAACACGCCGGTTAATATCCACAGGGAGGGGCTTTGCAAGCTTTGGCCGGGATTGCTAATCGGCATCATTAAAATATAAATGGCGAACATCATAACGCCGAATGGAATGGAAGCGACAAAGCTGTCAACAAACATCCATGCACATAGCTTCAGATATTTTGCGGTTTCTCCAAAGGTTATCGTATGAAACCAACGCTTCAAATTAGCCATTATTGTTCACCAACCTTTCTAACTGTCCAATGATTGCGACGTTCATTCGCGTCTACCATACTCTGATACAAAGCGCACTGTTCGAGCAACTCTTTATGTGGTGCGTACCCTTGCAAGATTCCGTTGTCCATAACCAATATCATATGGGCATTTTGAATAGATTTGAGTCGATGCGCAATGATAAGTACCGTCTTGCTCTTTGAAAGCCTTGCAAATGCCTCTTGTATCTTGGTTTCATTTTCAGCATCGGCGTATGCTGTTGCCTCATCCAGAACCACAATCGGAGAATCCTTCAAGAATACCCGTGCAATCGCAATGCGTTGCTTCTCTCCGCCGGACAAATATATATCATCTCCAACAAGCGTGTTGTATCTCTCCGGTAATGCTTCTATCACATCATGTATATTGGCGTTCTTCGCCGCCGCTATTACATCTTCATGTGTTGCTGCTGTGTTCCCCATACGAATATTGTTCTCTATGGTATCAGCGAAAAGATAGGAGTCTTGGAACACAAATGAAATCAAATCAGTGAGGCAATCCCACGAAATTTCTTTTATGTCTACGCCTCCAATTTTTATGCTGCCGTTCTGCGGTTCATAAAAATGCAGGAGCAGTTGTGCGATTGTTGATTTCCCTCCGCCGGAGGGGCCAACCAGCGCGTTAATTGTTCCTTCTTCAAGAGAAAAACTGACGTTGTTTACTGCCTGTGTTTCATTGCTGTCATAGGAAAAACTAACATTTTCAAAAGAGATGTCGCAGCTCGCCGGTTTTTTTCCGGCTCCTACCAGCGTTAATTCTTTCTGATCCAGAATGTCATCAACTCTGGCTATCGCAGCCGATATATTACCGGTACCCATTGTGACGCTCATCATATTTTCCAAGGGTTCTTTCATCCCCGCACCGATTAGGAAAAACAACAGTACTATCGGTAAAAAATCTACATATGAATCTGCCCTCATAATGAGCAGCGTAGCGGCAGGGAGGAGAAATAGTAATTGTGCGCCGAAGAAACCATAGTATGCACCCATGCGGTTGGCGAAATGATAGGTTGTAGTTTCAACTGTGTCCACATACCCTGTGATATTGTTCTCGTATTGCTTAAAAGCTTCCAACGTTCTTCCAAATATTTTGATAACAGGCATACCATGTATGTATTCGATGATTGTTCCATTCATCTTTTCTTTTGCGGCTGCCTTATCGGTTTGTGTTTTGGCTCCGGCGGGGTCTTTCAATCCGCTCCCGAGGAGAAACAATGATATGATAATTGGAATGAGCGTAACCAAAGCCAGCCGCCAATCCATGATAAAGAGGAAAAGTATCGTAAAGAGCGGTGTCGCAACTGCCGCAGCCACATCCGCGATGTTGTGTGCGACGAACGTCTCTATCTGTTCCACGTCATCAGACAATATTTTTTTGATTCCACCTTGCGTAGTAGAAGTAAAGTAGCCGGAAGGTATGCGCCCTAATTTACCCATCAGCTTCATTCTAAGCTCATATAGAATATCAAATGCCGCATTGTGTGCAAAAATAGATGAAGTGAATCCATACACGCCGTAAATGACAGCCGATGCAAACGTGACGACAACTAATATAATCACCTGCTCTTGGTTGAATTGTTCAGGCTGAATATAGTAAAGTAATAGTTGGCGCAAAACTCCATATATCGTGAAGAACGGCATCATTCGGGCGGCACTTGACAGTATTGAAAGTACGCAGGCCACCATGAGCTTTTGCCCGCGTTGTCCTGCCAATTCAAACAATCGGGGTATGCCTGTCTTTTTTTGATTTTTCTTTTCCATATCATTTTCCTTCCAAACAATTTTAAGTTAGCTTTATCTAACTAATGTGCAAAAAAATATGTAGTGCACCACTATCTTCGAAGTTAAGATGGCGTTGCCACTATCATAAATGAATATATTGATTAATAAATTCATTATGTCTTATACTAACATAGGTTGACTCGGTCGTCAATGAGTAAATGAATAAAATCGCTTACTTGTTCATTGACAGTGCTGATCCTCTCCTGTATAATGAATATGCAAGTAAAAATATTCATTATAAAAGGAGGCGATTCTTTTGCCACAGATTTTTGATAAAATTGGACGGGATAAGGTACGAGAGCAGCTTTTGGAAGCCGGGTTTCAACTTATAAAACAGTATGGATTAAAAAAGACATCCGTCAGCGACATCGCCAAGGCAGCAGGGATGGCCACAGGTACTTTTTATAATTTTTATCCCTCCAAAGAAGAATTTGTTTACCAAATCGTTTTGTATAATAGAGGCATTGTGAAAGGGTATTTTGAAAATCTGATTAAAGATGGAAAGATATCAAAAGAGGATTTCCGTCAATATCTGCGCAAGATTTATTTGTCGGACAACAACATCTTTGATTATTTGAATGACGATGAAATCTCCATGCTTAATGCGCGCTGGCCCGAAGAATACCGGATAAAACCAAGCAATGATGAAACAACATCCAAGTGGATTTTAGAACATTTAGAAATAATTAACCCGCAATGTAATTGGAAAGTTTTCGCCAATCTCAGCAAGTCTATTTCGTTGATTCGCTATGGTAAAACGCGCTTATATCAAGATGAATACGAAGAAGCTATCGATATTTACATTGACGCTATTATTCGCTATGTTTTTGGTGAGTAGAATTTCCTTATATCTTGTATTTCCACTCTACAAAATGAGCGATCTCCTTTGGTGTTTCTTTGCAGTCACCATCTAGCCACTTCAGGACGACTGCATGAACACCAGGTGGTATTCCATTTCTTCTCATTCTGCTCCGGTAACTACAACTACTTTTCCTTTTAAATCAACCTGTAATGGTAATTTCATATTAAATCTCCTCTCCACCTGTATAGCCAAAGTATAAAACACACCCTGTTTTATCCAAAACTTAAATTAAAACGTTGCTATTTAAAATCACATAATCTTCCTAGTGAAAATAAGCTTTCTTTCGGTTCTCTCTTCTGCTTTTTTCGCTCTACTCCAATCAACCCAAAAGTCATACAATACCCTTTCTGCCATTCAAAATTATCAAGAAGACTCCAGTATAAATAGCCACTTACAGGTATACCATCGCGAATACAATTTTGTACTCCTGCTATTGCTGTTTTAATAAATGCTACTCTTCTAGTATCATCATTAGTAGACAATCCATTCTCTGTCACCATGAGTTCACCTTTAAATTCCTCTGCTACTTTACGAATAACATTCTCCAATGCTTGTGGATAATATTCATATTTCATCTGTGTTAATTCTGCATCATCTGGAACTTTTTGCACCCCATCAGTACCAATAAGTTCTCTTGTATAATTTTGTACCCCAAGAAAATCATCTGCTTGAATATAAGGTAAATAATGTAGAAACTCTTCTTCCCATTCTGTCTGCGCATTCTTTCTTGCCTGCTCAGTATCCTCTGCAACTTGAAGATCATGAAGACTTAATGTTAATCCTACCTTTAACTGTGGACACACTTCCTTCATGGCATCTCGTGCCGCTTCATGAGCTTTCATAATTATTTTATCACCAGCTTCGCTGTGCCAAAAATACTTCCGCTGTTTCTCCTTCAGCCAGGCCAAATACATCGGCTGTTTCTTTCATGATTGCTTTGCGCTCTTCAGAAACTGGAATATTTACGCCTACTTGTATGTTTATTCCCATTTGTTTCATCATTCTTTTAATCAATGCTGCCATTTGCACGCCCATGTTTGCTTCATTAATCGTGCAAACATAAGACATAATATCGCCTAATTGTTCTGCAATATAACGACAATACCCTGCAAAATAAGTAACGGTCGTTTCTGCTTCCCAGCCACCCGCTGTAATTAACCATTTAGGGCTTGAAAAATGATGCATCGTAACAATTGGCTCTATTCCATTTTCACGACAACACATAATTACCTTACGATAATGTGCTACCTCTTTTTCGTCGTATTTTCCCATTTCTGGCTCAATACGTGCCCATTCAATAGAAAAACGATATGCATTTAATCCTGCTTGCTTCATTAACAAAATATCTTCTTCGTAGCGATTATAATGATCACATGCATCTAATGAAGGTTCCGCGAAATTAGAATGTTGCATCTGTTCTTGTGCCCAAAAATCACTATAAATATTGTTGCCCTCTACTTGATGCGCTGCTGTCGCTGCACCTATTAATATTTTTTTATTCAACCTATTATGCCTCCATGTTGCCTGTCTATACTCAATTTTTCTATTTGTATGAACTTCTTTTTAGCCTTAACTATGCCTTACTACGAATTTCATGATTTTTCTGCTGTACTTCAACCATCGTTTCTCTATCAAGTGGATAAAATTTCATTGCCACAAGTGTACATATCCAGCCAAGAATCGGTATACCTAACCATAAAAACATGGTTACATTAAATATTGAACCGGTCAACGCATCCGTAGCCTGTGGCATTGCTTCGGTATACCCTATTGTAGCTACTACTAATGCAATAATGGTTGTTGATAGTGATGAAATCATCTTATCTACAAAAGAATATGCGGTTGTAACAACAGCTGGCATATAACGACCTGATCTTGATAGTTCATAATCAATTACATCATATCTAGCTGGTTCTGTTACACAACTACATGCTGTTTTCACTGCACCACATGCTACAAAGATTATAATAAATGCTATTTTTAGTACTGGATTTACTGTAATTTGTAACGTATCCACTGTCATCATAAAAATAAACATCACTACATAAACGCCAATACCTATTGTGGTCCATTGAACCAATGCTTTTTTCAATCCTGATTTTCCTGCCATACGACTAACAAAAAAGAATATTAATACCAGTGTAACTACCATGTTAATCATACTTAATTCACTATTAAAAGAATAATTTCCAATTATAATTCCAAACAACATAACGGTAATTACTGAATTAGAAGCGGTCTGCATTGCTAACTTATCTGAAGCTGCCGCTATTGTATACATTTGCATAGCACGATTATGTCGTAACAAATCCCAAATATCTTTAAACTTAACTTTTTCTTTGGTCATACCTACATAAGACTCTGGAGTATCAGTCTTCGATATGGTTACTGTAATTACAGTAATTGCAATCATTACACCAGATGCAATAATAACAATCAAACTCAAATCTGAAAAAAGAGGTAATCCCATTTGATAATTGTGTTTTGGCATTAATGTACTTGCTAAGATAATACTAAATAGTGAAGACAATACCGTTATGTAAACGGTTTGCCAACGCCCTAAAATAGGTCGCTGTTTTGGGTCATTGGTAATAACAGGTGCACTAAGTCCCATTCCTACTCCAAAAATTGTATATCCGATAATATATATCATATAAAGAAGAGCAAATACCCACACTCTACCTTCACCACCGCCAAGACCTAAGCGAAACATAGATAATACCACTCCTGATATAATAACATAACCAATAATCATTAATGGACGTGCACGCCCAAATTTCCCGTTGAGGCGATCTGCAAACAGACCAATAATCGGATCAGTAATTGCATCAAATATACGCGTACCAGTAATAATTGTACCTGCCAAAACAGTGGTTGCTCCATATACCCCTACTGCTACATAACTGGCAAATGTCATTAAAATAACAAATAATGTTGGCACACAGTTCGCTGCTGGAACAAGTGCTAATTGCCATGATTTCGCTCTCCTATACTGCACATTTGTTTCACTCATAATTCATTCCTCCTGAAGTTTTCTCGGCCTTTATAATAACAAAATTCAATATTATAAGCGTATACTTTTTAAATACTCAAATTCCACATTTATGACAAATTACAATTACTCAAAACCAAACTCTCTCCATGTAAATTCTTAGTATTCACTCGAATTGTAAAGGGACTATAATTAATTACTTCTACTTGTTCTGGTATTTTCTCCACATTAGTTATCGAAAAATCAAAAGCTATATTAATCATTACATCTGTTTTGGTTGGATCTGCTACTGCTATTTGCATCAACTGGTTTTCTCTTTTAACCATTACACTAGCTTGTGTATCACAAGTAATGCCCTGACAAGTGTAACTTTCTTTATTCCAAAAATGAATTCCTAATATATCCAACCTATTATGAAATACTGCATGAGCCTGATTTGAACATTCACATATGCTTATTTCCTGTTTCTCTTCATACACCTCCATTTCAGCTACTGATTTACCAGGTAAAATTACATATTTGTAGGTTGCATCTTTGGGATATTTTCCATGAGCAATCCAATAAGTCGCATAATTATTTGTGCGTTTATTATTGGGATTGACCTTGGCATCGTTCCAAGTTCCCTCACGTTGTTCACATAAAAGTTTTATCTGGACATCCTCTGGAAAATAATACCCTATATCTGATGCCGCTCCGGCATTTCCAGTAAGATGTAGAAAACTAGTCTTATGTACCGTTTCTTCTCCAGTCAAACTATCACATTTCTTTGTACTCATATCCATCATTGTTATTTCATTGGACATGTTTTTCTTTAACTTTTTATTATCAATTATGGTTTCAATCTCATTACCTGTTGTTGAGGTGATTCCACTACCTAGACAAACAACCGCATCATCAAACATAAACCATGACTTTTTCACTTCCAAATCACGCTCTTTACCATTTCCCTGTCCTCTGTATTGCAATCCGGTAATACCAAAATCACCTAGGGTTGCTCCTCCAGCAAATGCATAGACATTTTTACTTTCGGGTAAATACCAACAATAATAAGGGTCGGTATAACGCTCTAAACTACGGTCCACAGTAATTCCCGGCAAACGTTGCATATCAACAGAAGCATAAAAATCACCATTATATTGATTGGCATCTGCAGTATATAAATACGTCACCCCATCATTCACATGCCAACATTTATTACTCTCACCATTTAGATACTCATAGCAAGCCAAAGTCTTACTATACATAGAAAGTGCCATCCCAAATCCTTTGCTTAAATGTACAGTCTTGCACATGGGACCAAATTGATAATTACCAACTAGTTCTCCTCTTGGCGATACGGTGTCTCGCTCAATTTCTTCTACTACTTCTACTAGAGATGGTTGGATAAAGTATTCGGCACGAGCATGTTCATCTTTGAATAATATTTCTCTCGTTCCATTATTACGCAGCCATTCTTTTAACATTGCTCTGGTTCGTTTCTGATTTTCCCCAGTCATTATATTGGCAAGATAACATATACTTCGGATACAATGTCGGCCTGCTATATTATCTTCTTGATAATGTCTGGATAGGTCTCTTCCTCTTACGATATCCATAAAATTCCCTTGATAAATCAACGGTTCATATGCCTTATGTACCACATCAAAAACAAACTGTTCTTTCTCTTGATCCAATTGTAGACATTCTTCATCATGAAAAGCATACATTAATCCGGCTAAGATACTTAATAAACTTTTACCATATGCACCCGTATAAGCAAAAAAATGATGTTGTATAAAAGAACCATCCGGGTGAAATCCATCATCATAAATGGGTTCTGCTGACCTTAGTACTTGTTTTATCCCAGTATACTGTAAAATCTCCTGCAAATGTTTATTGGCCCAATCAATCCACTGCATTTCTTTGCGTAAAATACCAACCAACATATGTACATGGCATTTCCACATAAGATTAGCCGCACCTTCTTTTTGTCCTCTTGATGTTATCTCATAAGCATTTTGAAAATGTAATATTACATCTGTTAATTGCTCAATGGTTTGCTCCCTATTAGGCAATTCCTCATACATTAAAATTAGTATATTTAATAATCGAAGTGGAATCCCTATTTCCAATGCCCACCAATTCTCTGGAGGTGTCAATAGGTTATACCCGTCTTCACAGAGTGTTTTCATTTCAGCAAAGATTTCATTACGAACATTGTCTTGGTGATAATATTTAGTTCCTGGTGTACAATATGCCATTGTTATTGCATGAAGTGTAAAAAATGGTGATGAAAAAACCACCTCACTTGTATCTTCTTTACTCTCTATCGGGGTGCCTGCATCAGCGATACGCTCCAAAGAAGCAATTACTTCTTTCGCCTCTACTTTATTTTCATCCCATTCTTTGCCTAAAAGGTAGTCTTTCCAACAGATCCTCCATTGGTCAAATTTATCCCTAACTTGTTGCATGTTTACCTCCTTTCTATGACTATTTATGGTTACCAATACATATTCCAATCTAATGTTAATCTTGTTAATGCCTCGACGTAAAAATAATCTCCCCATAAATTAGCTTCATCAACCCCATATTGAATACTTGTTTTAATATATACACCATGCTGTAACACACCTTCATTAGCAGTATCATCTGCCTTTGTTGCATAGTGCTCAATAAGTGCTTTCATCATACATTTTGCTGCATTTTGATAATATTGCTTTTCCTGTTCTGACTTTAAATGTTTTTGTAATTCTAATAACCCACAAAGAGCAATTACAGAGGCAGAACTATCTTTTTCTTGTTGACTTTCCTTATTAAAAATCAAATCCCAATAAACAATCAAATCTTCCGGACTTCTATTTAAAAAATAGTTAGCTGTCTTTCTTGCCACGTCTAAAAAGATTTCATCACCTATGTATGCATAACTTAGAGCAAATCCATAAATTGCCCATGCTTGCCCTCTGGCCCAACATGAATCGTCAGCGTACCCTTGGGCAGTGTTGCCATATTTAGCTTCTCCTGTATGAACATCAAAAAAATAGGTATGATATGTAGTACCATCTGCCCGTACCATATACTGTGCCGCTTTCTTAGCATGTGAATAGGCCGCATCTTTAAATTTACTATCACCTGTCACTTCACTGGCCCAATACAAGAGAGGAAGATTCATTAGACAATCAACAATCATACGCCCTTGTTCTGCGGGATCATTCATATTGCCCCATGCCTGAATAATACCAGCAGTTTCCACATAACGACTCATTAAAAACTCAGCTGCCATTAGCGCTGCTTCTTTAGCCTTTTTATCACCATTTAATTTGTATAAAGCCACACAGGACAAGCTATATAAGAAACCTAGATCATGCGTATTACAATCAACCTTTTCCGTTATACGTTGGTGAAAAGAATCTCTATGATTCTTTACAAAATCCATTATTTCCTCACTGTTATTATGTTCAAATGCTAATAATAACAATCCTGTCCAAAAAGATGTTGTCCAGCCAATATTAGAACCTGGTTCATAGGTAATCCCTCTTACATTTGCATTTTTACAAAGGGAATAAACTCCATTTACCGTAGCACTCTCTGGAAATTGATAACCAAACTTTGTGCTGTTTTGCTTTATTTTGTTCATGGCATCTTGAAGTCCTTCTTTTAGCAATGTAGAATCTAAGTGTATTTGTTTCTGAAACTGTTCCACTTTCATACCTTCATCTTTGATAAAATCTTCATATCCATAAACTTCCATTTCTGTTAGTGCAGCAAACATATTTTCATTGACTCTTTTTAGACTATGTAACTTAACCCAAGTAATACATTTTTGCCTAAATGGATAGGATTGTGCTCCTGCTGATTCCTTCATGGTAATCTTTTCCATGGTTCCATCTGAAAATTCTAATACCCCTTCAGACCAATATGTGTCATGGTCTAAGAAATCATCTGCGCGTAAATATAATACAATCTCATCTACAATTACCTTTCTACCAAAGTCGATTTGAAATTCTATATCATCTCGTTTATCACTCGCCCATGATTGCCATGGATAAGGACCATGTCCTCTCGTATCAGTATTGCCATTAATGGCATTTTTTGCCTCAAACCACCCCTGTTCTTGTGATACATAATTGGTTGACGCATGCGGATAACAACCTATGCTATATCGCTGATCAATTGAATTTTCAGCTATATTTACGCGAGATTTAAAAGCGTCTTGCGATACTTCTTTTGCTGTAATCACATGCTGATTTGCTTCAAAGGCACAAAAATGATATGCCCATCTTGCTTTATCTGTGGGAATCTCAAATTCTATGGTTTTATTTGGAGCATATACCGTTGCCGCTTTGATAAATTCATCGATTTGTACCCATACATAATCTGATTTATCAGTTGTAATAACTATTTTGTCACCAACTTCATATTCTTTTTGATAAGAAAGTGTAACTTCCTCATCTCCTTCTACTTGCAATATTTTTTTGTTATTTTTATTATAGATTGTTATTTTCATCATCATTTCCCCTATTTCTTTATTTGGTTAATGCGATCATTCACTTCTAAGCGCACATTGTCTGAAATACGATCTTCAGCATATTTACAAAATGACCCTAAAGGCATTTTTTTAATCATGTCAAATCGTTCATTTTCAAGATAAACCGCAAAATACTCAAGTAATATTTTCTTACCTTCTTCATGTTCGAGAATTGTTTCAATTCTATCATCCATAGTATAGTATCCCTTTGGAAAATTATATCTTAATCCCATTTCTCTACCTACTTTCTGTGTTTGTTTTTGATAACTAGTATTTTCTATATTTGTATTATATGTATTTTTCTATTGCGTAGTTAGAACAATAATGATACAATTAGAAATATTTTAAGGGAAAGTGAATAAAATGAAACAGGATATAATGACAAGATTTATTTCTGGATACTTGAATCTTTCTGCCTTGGCGGTTCATATGAACAGTGACTTTTTTAATGATTTTGAAAAAGCACACTGTTTTTCTCCCTCTTTACAACAAGAATTTACTGCTGAAGCAATGAGCCTTTTCTGCCATTCCATAGAAAAACCCTATTTTTATGAACTGCGTAGCATCTTAAATATATATGCAGTTCTATTTAAGTTTGAAGAACAGGTCTTTTTAATTGGCCCTTATGTTGAAAAGGAATGGCAAGAACAGGCTGCTACAGAATTATTAATACAACAAAAAATGGAGTTAACGCATTTGATTCCTTATCAATTTTACTATTGTAATTATCCCATTGCTACATCTGCAAATGTATTACAAGTATGTACCGCTGCCCTCCAGGCCATTGCCCCTGCTCTAGCTCCTTATGAACATCGAATAATTTCGGCTTTTAAGGTAGATATTCCCTCCATCAATATGGATACTGAACTTTTAGATTATGAAGATATTATTCTTCGTTATCGAACCGAGCATGAATTTTTAAATAGAGTAAAACAAGGGTTGCCCAATGAAGCTTTGGAAGTATTTAGTCGCTTGAGCGAATATCAAATTAGCCATATTTATTCCTTTAAGAATATTTACTCTATGCTTACGGGATTTTCCAGCTTACGTACACTACTTAGAAAAGCTGCAGAAGAAGCTGGGGTACATCCTACAATTATTGAGGCTATTTCTTTTCAATATACACAAAAACTACATAGTGTAAAGACCTCTTTGCAGCTTAAACATTTATCTCAGGATATTATTCTCAGTTATACAAGAGCCGTACAGACGGCCTTAAACGAACGGTATTCTTTAGTCGTTAGAAAAGCCATTAGTTATATTAAATTACATTTGGGCAAACCTCTAACTTTGGCCGATATTGCAAATGCCGCTGGCGTTGTTCCTAACTATCTCCCACATACCTTTAAAGCAGAAACAGAAATGACTGTTATGCAGTATGTTGCTAAGAAACGTTGTGAAATTGCCGCCAAATTAATCACTACAACCACATTACCAATTGCTGAAATTAGTAATCATGTGGGCTATCCTGATAATAATTATTTTGTCAAAGTATTTAAAACGTGGTATCAATTAACGCCTACACAATATCGCCAAAAATTTTAACTATTTACCAATACATTAGATTGACACAGTGAAAATGGGGGTGTATTTATCTCCCTATTTTACTAAATTATAATTAGAACATGGAAGGGGAACCGAAGTGAGATTGTATTTGAAGAATGTATCGAAACGCTATGGAGTTGAACCCAATATAACAAAAGCAGTTAATGAAGTTGATTTTGCTGTTTAAGAGCAGAAATTTTCAGCGATTATAGGAGAATCAGGAATTGGGAAAAGTACACTTTTAAAGCTGATAGGTCTATTGATTACATGGAAATATAAGAAAATGTCTAGTTTAATACTTGGAGTGGTCTTGATAGGGCCAATTTATTTATGTATTCAAATTGCTTTGAAATTGTGTATGAAGAAACTATTATTTTTTTGTACCTGCAATATTCGATTGACTTGTTTTATATTAAACCTCCTCGCCACCTGTATAATTAAAGTGTAAAATACACCCTATTTTATCACCATGGCATTAGTTGTTTGCAATATTGTAAAAGTTGTGGTTTTTTAGATTACACTAGCTTTTACCGCGCTTTTAAAAAGGAATATGTACTTTCTCCAAAAGAATATAAGATGCAATGGTTCCAGCTTTAGATTCTTCTCTGCGCATTGCTGGCATGTCTCCGTTTTCGTTGATTCGCTACGGTAAAACGCGCTTATATCAAGATGAATACGAAGAAGGTATCTATATTTACATTGACGCTATTATTCGCTATGTTTTTGGTGAGTAGAATTTCCAAGAAATAGAGAAACCGCCGAGAAAATCCTTAAACAAAGGAATTTCTCGGCGGTTTCCGGTCGGCATAATCAACTAACGTCTCCTGCAGGAATCGAACCTGCACTTGTTCCTTAGGAGGGAACCGTAATATCCATTTTACTAAGGAGACCAAATATCTGTTTTTTACGACCGCCTAATTATACTGTAAAATACATAAATTGTAAAGTTTTAAGATTTAAAATTTTATACTAATTAATATCAAATTAATTGGTTTTTCTTTTACATATTCCTATAATATGAGTAAGTAAAACAACAACCGGAGGATAAGTATGAAATTTAGAATGGATCAATTATTGCATGCATTTTCAATAGGCTTTGATTCTGTTGAAGCTGACTATTTTGATACCACGTCAAATCACGGCAGGCGCATTGCTCTTTTGTGCATTAGGATGTCTAAGTACCTTGGTCTAAGTAATGATATGCGTATAGGTATTGCTTATTGTGCTATCTTACACGATAATGCGCTTACAGAAACTTTCCAATATAGAAATGGCAGTCATAATAATGCTATCTATAAAAAGCAGCATTGTTTAATAGGTGAATCTAATGCCTCATACCTCTCCTTCCCTTGTAATGTAACTGATATTATTAAGTATCATCACGAATATGTAGATAAGTCCGGCCCTTTCAAGACAAACGCTAACGTGACGCCTATAGGGGCACAACTAATAGCTATTGCTGATGAGATTGACGCTAAATATCATTTAGAAACAATAACACCTGAGCAGCTGCTCATAATTCATGATGATATATCTCAAAAGATTAACTCACATTATACTGAAGCTTCTGCTACTGCCATGCTTGGAATATTAGATGAAACTTTACTAATTGAATTAAGTAATGCTATGATTGAGCAGACACTACAAAAAGAATTTCCAATATGGACTATTGATTGTCCTGCTGAAGACTTAATGCTCATGTTCAAAACACTGGCTAAAATCACTGATTATAAGTCGAAATTCACCGCAAAGCATTCCTCACAAATTGCTAATAGAGCATATATAATGGCCGAGTATTACAAAATGGATTTGGAAACATGTGCAAAGGTCTATATGGCGGCTTCTGTCCATGATATAGGAAAGCTAATGACCCCTACCTCGGTTTTAGAAAAACCCGGCAAACTAAATAATGATGAATTTCAAATTATTAAGCAGCATGTATCTTGGAGCTATATTATGCTGTGTGATATTGAAGGTTTTGAGGAAATATGTCTATGGGCTGTGACACATCATAGAAAGCTTAACGGTACCGGATATCCTAAATTTCCTGATGGATATTTACCGGATGATTGCTTTGTATGCCGTTTGATGACTTGTATAGATATATATCAAGCAGTTCGTGAATCAAGACCTTACCACAGTGGACGTACTCATGAACAAACAATGGCGATTATGTATCAAATGGTCGATCGAGGTGAAATAGATACCACCATTGTATCTGACTTAGATAAGGTAATGTCAGCATTTCCTGAAGGTGATGGAGATGTACCGGAACCGGAATACTTAAGAAGGCTTCATTCCCTCAACCCTTAATATTGTTAAAAAATGAACTCCTAGAGACCTGCAACTTATCTCCCGGAGTTCACTTTTGTGTTATTATCTAAAATGAATATGTCCCTGCATCAGCATATTCCCTTTAAAACGCCTTCCCACAGCCGGTTCTCCTCTAAGACCCCTCTGTGGAACACATATGTCGAAATTCAGACCGTTAACATCAAGTCCCATGACATATATTTTTTCTTTCGAAACCTCATTTTCAATAAGATTCAAACTTCTGATTTCACCCATGATTGAATATATATCGCATTCTACACCATATGGCATGATATATGTATCGACAATGCTTAGAATATCTTCTGAAATAAGCCTTCTTGACACTTTTGAATATACATCTATATCATCTAATGTAAGGCTTTCCATCGCGAGAGGATCACCCTCTTTCGCATCATTAATTAGTGACATTCTACTCTTAGATTCTTCGTTAATGACTTTCTTTTGCTCTTCACTCTTTAGGATAGGTAAGAGTATCGTCCCTTTATTACATAATCCCGATATTGTTACTGAGGTGTATTTGATAGTTTTATTACCTTTTTGTTTTTCACGTAAAAATTCTATTGCATTCTGTAATTTGAATATAAGGCTTACTCCGACTTTTAAGTCTTCACATATACCCACGTAGTCTTCCTTTTCGACTCTTTTTTCCACAATAATCTCAGAGTACGAGGTTATGCCTGTGCCTTTAAAAAATGGATAATAATATTCTTTCGAGAAAAGCTCGTCTATATCCATATATCCGGCTAATGCTATACCTATGCCGGGACCATATTCTCTTTTAAACTCGCAGAAATCCCATTTTCTTTCCACTCCTACAAGTTCATGGTGTGTATATTCCCATTCAACTTGGTTAACAACCGAGTCAACCTTTGATTTAGTATTTAAAGATCCAAAACCTATCGCTTTTAAATATTGGTGCATATTATCCTCTTATTTTTTCCGGATTTCAGTCATTCCACCCATATATGGCTGTAAAGCCTCAGGAATAAGAACATTTCCATCCTCTTGTAAATTGTTCTCAAGAAATGCAATTAACATTCTTGGTGGTGCTACTACTGTATTATTAAGTGTATGTGCAAAATACTTATCGCCATCCGCGCCCTTTACTTTTATTCCAAGTCTTCTTGCCTGTGCATCTCCTAAGTTAGAGCAACTTCCTACTTCAAAGTATTTCTCTTGTCTTGGAGACCATGCTTCTACATCACAAGATTTAACTTTCAGATCTGCCAAATCCCCTGAACAACATTCAAGTGTTCTAACAGGTATGTCTAATGTTCTAAAGAAATCTACCGTATTCTTCCATAATACATCGTAATACTTCATACTATCTTCAGGCTTACATACAACTATCATTTCTTGTTTCTCAAATTGGTGAATTCTGTATACGCCTCTCTCCTCTATTCCATGTGCTCCTTTTTCTTTTCTGAAACAAGGTGAGTAACTTGTTAGTGTTTGTGGCAGTTCACTCTCATCAAGCATAGTATTGATAAATTTACCTATCATTGAATGCTCGCTTGTACCAATAAGATACAAATCTTCACCTTCAATTTTATACATCATAGCATCCATTTCGGCAAAGCTCATAACACCTGTAACAACTTCACTTCTGATCATAAATGGTGGTATACAATATGTAAACCCTCTATTAATCATAAAATCTCTGGCATAGGATGTAACAGCCGAATGTAACCTGGCAATATCGCCCATCAAATAGTAGAAACCGTTTCCGGCTACTTTGCCGGCACTCTTTATGTCAATACCATCAAATGACTCCATTATATCTGTATGATACGGAATTTCAAAGTCAGGAACTACAGGTTCTCCAAATTTTTCATTCTCAACATTTTCGGAATCGTCTTTTCCTATCGGTACTGAAGGATCTATAATATTTGGTATAGTCATCATAATATTTTTTATTTTTTCTTCTACATCACGTTCTTCTACAGAAAGAGCCTCGACTAAACCGGCGTTTTTCTCCACTTCTGCCTTACATTTGTCTGCTTCTTCCTTATTGCCTGCCGCCATAAAAGCACCAATTTGTTTTGATATCTTATTTTTCTCTGCTCTTAATACTTCTACTTCCTGTTTAATATCACGATTTCGCTTATCAAATTCTAAAACTTCATCAACCAATTTAAGTTTATCATCCTGAAATTTCTTCTTTATGTTTTCCTTTACCACCTCAGGATTATTTCTGACAAATTTTATATCTAACATACAATCTCCTTACCTACTTATTGTTTTCGTTTTCTGATGCTTCAAAGTTAATACTAAAAATTGCCTTATCAAGTGCTTCAGCCTCTTCTTCAGCCAACTCTACGTAGCTTCTTCCCTTGACAATTTCTTTAATATACGTATAACAGCCTTCTCTACTATGCATAGCATTAAGTATCCAACCATTATCCTTTTCATCTAACATAGCTATCGCAAAGCTTAACTTACCACCCATTTCATTAAAAGCATCGTACTTTATTATACCTACCTTTTGATAATTGTTGGTATTTTTATTATACAAATTTTTAATATCTTGTCTATTTTGCTTAACTACTCTTATAATTGAATCAACTTCAGAGAATTTCTCTCTAAAGCTTTCTTCAAGTCCCTTACCATCTTTACCTTTCATAAATGTATTATAGCTATTTTTCAGTCTGATATAATTAAAGTGTAGCTTAATTACGTATAGTATCACAGCTACCAACAAGACAGCAAGTATAATTATTAATATACCGGGATCTGCATTTCCTAAAACTGTACTTTCCATTCTATTCTCCTTCACTTACGCTTGTAATTAATTCGAACAGGTGTTCGATTTCTTTTTCAGAGTAGTATTCGATTTCAATTTTCCCTTTTCCATTTCCTTTTGAAACCACTTTTACTTTTGTTCCTATTGCCTCCTGCATTTTTTCTTCCATATCTCTATATATAAATTCATTTTGTACAGGTTTCTTTATTACCGATTTCTTGGGATTTTTTATACTCTTTACAATCTTCTCTATTTCCCGTACACTGAGTTTTTCATCAAAAACACGATTAGCAAGTGTATATTGTACTTCCGCATTGTCAATTGCCAGCAACGCTCTTGCATGTCCTGTTGATATCATATCATCAACGATCATTTGTCTAACTCTATCATCCAATTTAAGTAAGCGCATAGCATTAGTTACTGCTGTCCTACTCTTAGATACTCTATCCGCTACTTCATCTTGTTTCAGATTATGCTCCTCTATAAGTTGTTTATATGCCAGAGCTTCCTCTATTGGGTTTAAGTCCTCTCGTTGTATATTTTCAATAATTGCATATTCTAATGTCTCTAAGTCTGATAAATCCTTAATTATAGCCGGTATTTCTTTTAATCCTGCCAACTTGGACGCTCTCCATCGTCTCTCACCGGCAACTATTTGATAATAATCGTCCTTCTTATTTACCATAATCGGGTAAATAACTCCATTCTTTTTTACAGACTCAGATAGTTCAATAATTCCGTCCTCATTAAAATTACTTCTCGGCTGCTTTTTATTTGGCTCAACTTGATTTATATTCAGCATAACAACATTGAGTCTTTTCATGTCATCCGTTTCTTCTTTTGATTTTGTATTTATTTCTCGATTGTCAGGTATCAGACTATCAAGTCCTTTACCTAATCCCTTGCGTTTAACTGCCATACTTACCTCCTCATTCCTCTATCGATTACTTCCTGCGCCAGTTCTCTATAACTTCTGGCTCCTGCCGATGTTTCATCGTATATATTTATAGGCATCCCATAGCTCGGTGCCTCAGCCAATCGAATGTTTCTTGGTATTATAGTATTATACACCGTTTGTTCTATATTTTCTTTTACATTTTCTACCACCTGTAATGAAAGGTTCGTCCTCGCATCAAACATCGTAAATACTACTCCTTCAATTTTTAAATCAGGTGACAGTCTCTCCGATACCAGATTTACAGTGTGAACCAGTTGGCTCAACCCTTCCAACGCATAGTATTCTGTTTGAATTGGAACTAAAACAGAGTCAGCTGTAGTCATGGCATTTATAGTAAGCATACTGAGAGAAGGAGGACAGTCAATTATAATATAGTCATATGTATCCCTTATTCCTGCTACCTTATTTCTTAATATATACTCCTTATTTGGAATATCAACCAGTTCTATCTCAGCTGCCGAAAGATCTATATTCGAAGGCAACACATCCAAATTGTCCAAAACTTCATTATAAATAGCTTCATTTATATCAAGATCGGCTATTATAATGTCATATACTGTTTTTCCTAAGTCTTTTTTCTCGAGACTGAGCCCACTAGTCATATTTCCTTGTGGATCCATGTCGATTGCAAGTACCTTTTTCCCTTTTTCAGCTAAACAAGCAGCCAGATTAATGGCTGTTGTAGTCTTTCCCACGCCGCCTTTTTGGTTGGCAATAGCTATTATTTCACTCATTTTATCCACCTTTTCAAATTTATATACTATATAAGTATAGCATTTTTTTTATTACTTATCTACACAATGTTTCACGTGAAACATATATTTTAAAAATAGAATTGTTTCACGTGAAACATTGTGATATATTACTTTAAATTATTGGGATTATATAGTATAATAATTAAAGTAAGAAGGGTTGGTGATTTAATGAATTGGAAAAAAAAGGTAGCCATAGCTACAGCTTTTACAGGAATGACTATATCAGCTATTCACATAGTAAATAGGGTGCTTTCATATAATGCTAGCAGGGATAATGTGTTAAGAATAGCTTCAGGTTTTACATATAACTGGAAATTTGGTAAGATTTTCTATAAAAAAATGGGAATAGGGTCTCCTTTATTGTTAATACACGACTTACAAGCATTCTCTTCATCTGAAGAATGGAATGCAGTAATAGGTGAGTTCTCCAAAAAGCATACTGTCTATGCAATTGATTTGTTAGGTTGTGGTCGCTCTGAAAAGCCTAATATTATGTATACTAATTACTTATATTTGCAGATGATTAATGATTTTATAAAGCAAGTCATCGGAAACAAAACGAATGTAATATCAATGGGTGAGTCATCATCCTTTGTACTTGGTGCTTGCAGCAATAATAAGGATATAATAAATAAAATAATCATGGTAAGTCCTTGTAGTATAAAGAATCTTTCAACAGTTCCGACAAGTAGCTCTAAGACTGCTTCATGGCTTGTTAATTCTCCAATATTGGGGACACTCCTTTATCATATACTTTATAGCAAGGGTAGAATACGTGCTTATTTCAACAAAGAGTATTTTCATGTATCAGATAGTTATGCTAAAAACATGTTGGATGCTTTCTATGAATCTGCACATGTTGAAAAGTCAGCAGGTAAGCATCTCGCTTCTAGTCTTATTGGTCGATATACTACTGCACAGGTTAATGCTTTTATAAAGAATATTGAAAATAGTGTATATATAATTAGTGGAGATCATAAATTTGATGATTTAGCAATAATAGAAGAGTATCAAAACAAGCTTCCTTCTATTGAATGTACTCAGATACTAAATTGTGGTGCTCTTCCTCAAATGGATAAGTCTGAAGAGTTTCTTGAACACGTATCAATATATCTTTCATAGAGAATAATATTTGAATATATTAATAGGCATAGAACAGTAATTAAGATTATTACGTGTTCTATGCCTATTTTTAGATATTAAGCATATCTATAAAGGTTTATATAAAGGTTTCTTCGATGGGAGAGGAGCTTTCCTGGGGTACTTTATATTCGTGCTTGCTATTTTCCTTATAACTGGTATTTTTCTGGTAATATTACTATTTGGAAGGTTAAAATCAGTTATACTATCTATTTGACCGCCTAATGCTATGATTGCTTTATGAGCATTACTGATTTCTAAATCCGATTCACCGGTTTTGTATGGAGTAAATATACCCCCCACTCGTATATATGGTATACAATATTCACTTAGCGTTGACAAATTTGCTACGGCTCTTGAAACACATAAGTCATATGATTCACGATACTTTTTATCCTTAGCAAAGTCTTCAGCTCTTCCATGAATTGCTTGTATATTACTTAGTTCAAGTTCTTTTATAATAGTATTAAGGAAATTTATTCGCTTATTTAGTGAATCCACCAGAGTAACCTTTAGATGTGGAAAAGCTATCTTAAGTGGTATCCCCGGAAATCCTGCACCTGTTCCTATATCAATAACCGTTTCTATTTTCTTAATATCAACAGCATTAATTAGTGATAGACTATCTTGAAAATGTTTTTGAACTACCTCATCGTAATCGGTAATAGCAGTTAGATTCACGTTTTTATTCCAATAAATAAGTAATTCATAGTATTTATCGTACTTATGTTCTGTATTTTCATTTATTTCTATATTCAGCTTTTCTAATTCGTTCTTGATTTTACCCATTTTTTACACCTGTTAAATAAACTAATAAGACTGATATATCCGCTGGTGATACCCCGGAAATTCTACTTGCTTGCCCAATTGATACCGGTCTATACTCAGTTAATTTCTGTCTGGCTTCAATCCTTAAACTTTTTATCATCGAATAATCTATATCAGTAGGTATCTTTTTATTCTCCATCTTTTTAAACTGTTCAATTTGTCTATTTTGACGTTTAAGATATCCATCATATTTAATGGTAATATTGATTTGCTCTGATATAACCTCTTCTAACTCTTTTGGTAATATTGGTCTATTATTATCCAAACTTACTAAAGACTCATATGATAGCTCCGGTCTTCGTATTAGCTCCTCTAATGAAGCACCGGATAGGAGAGGAGTACTATTATAATGTGTAAGCAGATCTTGAACCTCTTTCGTAGTTCCTACATATGTCTTGCCTAGTCTGTCTATTTCACTTTTTACATATTCCAGTTTTAATTCCATCTTGTCTATAGAGTCTTTGCTAACTAGTCCGATATCGTAGCCTATGCGAGACAACCGCTGATCTGCATTGTCTTGTCTTAGCAATAGTCTATACTCGGCTCTAGAAGTCATCATTCTATACGGTTCATGACTCTCTTTAGTAACTAAGTCATCTATAAGCACACCTATATATGCTTGCGAGCGATCCAAAACAATCGGTTCCTTATTCTTTATCTTCATCGCAGCATTAATTCCTGCAATAAGACCCTGTGACGCAGCTTCCTCATATCCTGAACTGCCATTAAACTGTCCTCCACTAAACAAACCTGATATTTCCTTAAATTCTAACGAAGGCTTTAATTGTCTGGCATCAATACAGTCATATTCTATAGCGTATGCATTTCTTACTATTTTAACATTTTCCAGTCCCGGAACAGTTCTATACATAGCATATTGTACATCTTCAGGCATAGAACTCGACATCCCACCTATATACATTTCATTTGTATTAAGGCCTTCAGGTTCAATAAATACTTGATGTCTGTTTTTATCGGAAAACTTTACTACTTTATCCTCTATCGATGGACAATATCTTGGACCCGTACCTTCAATAATTCCGCTAAAAAGAGGAGAGCGATCAAGGTTGTTTCGTATTATCTCATGTGTATTTTCATTAGTATAGGTTAACCAACAAGAAATTTGATTTATCTGTATATCATCAGGATTTGTAGAAAATGAAAAAGGAGTAATTCGCTCATCACCTTTTTCTTCATGCATTTTGCTAAAATCCACACTTCGTTTATCTATTCGGGCCGGAGTGCCGGTTTTAAATCTATTCATCTTAATTCCTAATTCTTTTAGAGAGTCAGTTAAATGATTTGCCGCTTGCAGCCCATTTGGACCGGTATTTACTGAAACCTCACCAAATATGCACTTACCTCGTAAATATGTCCCTGTACAGAGAATTATGGACTCACAGGCATATCTGCCACCTGAGAGAGTCTCAACTCCGGTTACCTTTCCATTTTCTGTAAGTATTTTAGTTACCTCAGTCTGTTTGACATCTAATTTATCGCACTTGTCAATAATCTGTCTCATATTCTTTGTGTACTCAGCCTTATCAGCCTGAGCACGAAGAGAATGAACCGCAGGACCTTTTGATTTATTAAGCATCTTAGATTGGATAAAAGATCTATCTATTACCTTTCCCATCTCACCGCCTAATGCATCTACCTCCCTTACTAAATGTCCTTTTGAACTTCCACCTATATTAGGATTACAAGGCATTAATGCAATGCTTTCAATACTTACGGTAAACATAATAGTTTCTAATCCGAGTCGCGCTGTTGCTAGTGCTGCCTCACAGCCTGCATGACCTGCACCTATTACAACAACGTCATATTTATCTTTACTTTCCCATACAGAATTTACTGAATATTTCATTTACTAAATCTTCTCCTATCGTTTCTCCCGTAATATTACCAAGATGTTCATACGCATCTAACAAGTCTATAGTTAGAAAATCCTCCGGCATACCCTCAGTAAGACTTGTTTGTACTCGCCCAACAGACAAATAGCTTTGTTCTATTTCTGACGCCTGTCTTGCATTTGTTATATATATTTCATCATTAAATGAAATATTTCCTGCAAAAAATAATTCTTTTATAGTCTCTTTTATCTCAGTGATACCTTTATTATTCTTTGCTGATATTTCAATTACAATCGGCTTAAACTCCGGAGCTTTTTTCTTTATATATGACTCTACATCATTTTTTCCAACCTTCATATCTAAGTCGGACTTATTTAGTAATACAATAGACTTCTTATCCGTAATCATAGACACTATTTGTTCATCGTTTTCATCTAATTCATTTGACGAATCTATTACATATAGTATTAAATCCGCATTATTAGCATACTCTTTAGCTTTACTTACACCTATTTTTTCTACTGTATCTTCAGTATTTCTAATACCGGCTGTATCTATAATATTCAGTGCAATTTCACCTAGATTAATATGCTCTTCTAATGCATCTCTGGTAGTTCCGGCTATATCAGTTACTATCGCTCTATCTTCATCTAGTAGAACATTTAATAAAGAGGATTTTCCGGCATTTGGTTTCCCAAGTATTACTGTATTAATACCTTCCTTTATAATCTTACCACTATTTGCACTGTCTGCTAATTCTTTAAGGGTATGACTCCATTCACTCAGTTTAGGAGCTATCTCTGTTCCAAAATCATCTAAGCTTATGTGTTCGGGATCATCAAGTGCAGATTCAATATATGCTGTATAGTACATTATTTCATTTCTTATAGTTTCTATTTTTGTTTTTAGAGAACCCTTTAACTGACTAATTGAACTTCTAAGTGCATAATCATTTTGTGAATAAATCAAATCTGAAACAGCCTCTGCCTGAGACAAGTCCATTCTTCCATTTAAAAAAGCACGTTTGGTAAATTCCCCCGGAGTCGCAGGAGTTGCGCCTGCTTTAATTAAACTTGATAGAACCTTTTTAACAACATATACTCCACCATGACAATTAAATTCAACAGTGTCCTCTTTTGTGAAACTATGAGGTGCTTTCATTAACATTACAAGAACTTCATCTATAATATCATTATTAATATCATCATTATCAACTACAAACCCATAGTGTATTGTATGACTCTTTTGATTTACAAGCTTTTTATCTGTTTTTGACTTAAATACTTTATCAGCTATTTCTATTGCATTTTCTCCTGATAATCTAACTATACCAATTCCGGAATTGCTCAATGCAGTTGATATAGCAACTATTGTATTTACAAAATTCATCATGTATTCACCTTATTTTTACCTTTGGTATATTTCCTAATATATAATAATCAAGAGGAGCATTATGCTCCTCTTTCATCACTATTGCTATTTTCGTACGTAAGTAATTACAACTTTTCTATATGGTTCATTACCTTCGCTATGAGTTGTTACCTGGTTATCATTTTGTAAATATGAATGAATTATCCTTCTCTCATAAGCATTCATAGGTTCCAATGAAACATTTCTTCGTGTTCTCTTTACCTTACTTGCAATATTTCTTGCAAGATTTTCTAATGTTTGTTGTCTTCTTTTTCTATAATCCTCAGTATCAAGTTTAACTCTTACATAGCCATCTTGTGCTTTATTTGCTACTCTATTGGCAAGATATTGGATTGAATCAAGGGTTTGTCCTCTTTTTCCTATGAGGATTCCCATATTTTCACCTTCCATATCTATACATAGGATATTATCTTTATCTACATCAATTTTTATTACAACATCACTCATATCCATAGTAGCGAGCATATCCTTTAGAAACTTTGATACAGCTTCAATTGTATCTTTTTGAATCTCAACAAACTCTAATTCCCTTTTTTCTTCCTTTACAAAAGCAGGCTCTTCAACCTTTTTAATTGGAACTTCTTTTTGTTCCTTTTTCGTTTCTTTGATAATATCAGAAGCTTCAACAACTTTTTCTACCTTAGGAGTCTCTTTTTTTATCGGCTTTTGCGCCTGTTTTTTCCTTGCTTTTATAACAGCTTGTTTAAATCCTATTCCTAAAAATCCTGCACTTCCCTTCTCTATTACTTCATAGTCTAATTGATCACTTGTTACTCCAAGTTGAATCAATGCATCAGTAATAGCATCATCAAGATTTTTAGCCGATACAGTAATATAATCCATAGCCTTACCTCCTATTTATTTTCATTAAACCTCTTTACCAAGTTTGCTTTATCAGCAAGACTTCCCGGTTTTATATCATTATTAGTTGTTGTATCCACACTATCTGATTTTGTTGAATCTTTAGATACATTATTATTATCTTTTTTACTACTATTTGTGTTGGTATTAACTTTTGCTTTATCACTTAGGCTTCTAGTGTTAGTATGAGCCATGGTGTTAACTTTTTCTGCTTGTTCACCACGTTTTCTCATTTTCTTTTCTGCCTTTTCTCTATTCTTTTCTATTATATCATCAATAGAGAATTTCTTTAAGTATTTATTAACAGCTAATTGCTGTATTAAACGTACACATGCACTGGTTATCCAATATAAACCAATAGCTGCCGGTGCTGAAACAACAATAAACACTGACATAAGAGGCATCATATAATTCATAGTCTTCATAGTGCCTGCCATCGGGTTTTCTTTATCATTTGATACAGGTTGTTGGTTTGTACCTTGCATAAGCTTAGTACTTACAAACTGTGTTAATCCTGAAATAACAGGCAAAGCTATACCTGTAATTATTACTAAAGCCGGAGCCATACTAAAATCTCCACTATTTCTAATCATATCTATTGGAGATACTGTAATATCCGGGATGGTTAAAAATTGCTGAACACTTGCAGGTGCATTTGCTATTGCAGGTACATATTCCGTAATATTATAAATTACAGGATATAATGCAAACAAGAACGGCATTTGTATAAGAAGTGGAAGACAACTACTAAACATACTTGTTCCGTATTTATCATATACTTGTTGAATTTCTTCCTGTTGCTTCATCATAGAAGCCTGATCTTTTTTATTTGCATACTTCTTTTGAACTGCTTGAACTTCAGGTTGCATAGCTGCAGTCATTTTAGATGTTTTTTGTTGATTTATAGTCATTGGAAGCATTAACATATATACTATAATAGTATAAAGAACCATAGATAAACCAACCAAACCTGTTTCAGTGGGTAAAGTTGTATCTAAAAAAGTATAAATCAAGTTCATCAATTTTCCCATTAACCAAGCTATCTGACCAACTATTGGCCAATTTGCTGCTGTTAATAATGTGGTAATCATCCTATAAAATCCTCCGCTTGTTTTAATATTATTAATAGAGCAATAAATCACTTAAGGTACCATATCTACTCCGCCTTTTGAAAACGGATTACACCTAAGTATTCTCCAGATTGCTAATCTGCCACCCTTAAATGCTCCATATTTTTCTATTGCTTCATATGCGTACGTAGAACATGTAGGATAATACTTACACGTTGCTACTCCTTTAGCTCCCGAAATATATTTTCTGTAAAATCTTATCAAGAATAACAGAAATTTTTTCATTTAAATCACTCCAAATCTATAAATAACTTATGAAGACGTCCTAAATGTGATATTGCTTTTCCAATTTCCTCAAACTCTCTACCTATTATATTATTCCTTGCAATAATAACAATATCATAACCATTTTTAAACTTATCTTCCTGTAGTCTATATGCTTCTTTTATAAGTCTTTTAATTCTATGCCTTACAACACTATTTCCAACTTTCTTACTAACGGAAATACCAAGTCTATTATTGTTCAAATTATTCTTTTTAACATACATTACAGCATATTTATTAGCATAACTTTTCTTACTACTATAAACCTCTTTAAAATCATTATTTTTCTTTAGAGATTCCGTAAAATTCATATATTTTCACCTATTTTTTATAGAAGAAAAGGCCACAAATTTGCGGCCTAAGCTGACAATACTTTTCTTCCCTTAGCTCTTCTTGAGGCTAAAACTTTTCTTCCACCTGCTGAACTCATTCTTGCACGAAAACCATGAACTTTTGATCTCTGTCTCTTTTTTGGTTGGAATGTCATTTTCATATCTTCCACCTCCTTATATTATATAAGAGAAAATTCCCTATTATTTATATAGACATCAAATCGATTATATTAAAAAAGCACCAATACGTCAAGTAAAACATGATTATTTATTTCTTTTTATCACTATTATAGATTGCTTAAATTCATGTTTTGATGTAAAATAAGTTGGGTAGTTTTTATATATATCTACTTATTTAATATGAATGGAGTTTTTAACATGAACGTTGTAAAAGAAAAATGGCAAGAAATAATCGAGCATCTAAGAATAGAACATGAACTATCTAACGTTTCTTTCAATACGTGGATTAAACCACTTAGAATTTATGACGTTGTTAATGATACTATTTATATTCTTGTAGACTCTAATGCAAGTGTAGAATATATAGAAAAAAAATATCTATTACCGCTTAAAGTATGTATAGCCGAAATCATGGAAAAGGAATACGAAGTATTATTTGTATCTGAGGATGATGAGCGTATAAAGGTAATAGAACATAATGCAGAAGAAAATTCTAAAAACAAAAAAAATCGTACTTTAGCCGAAAAAGCAGGTCTTATTTCCAAATACACATTTGATACTTTTGTAGTTGGGAAAAATAATGATTTTGCTCATTCGTCTTCTTTAGCTGTTTCAGAATCACCGGGAACTGCTTATAATCCTTTATTTTTATATGGAGGAGTAGGACTTGGTAAAACACATTTGATGCATTCTATAGGCCATTTCATATTAGATAATAATCCTAATGAAAATGTTTTATATGTTACAAGTGAAAAATTTACTAATGAAGTTATTGAATCATTAAGAAATAATACTATGCCTAAATTTAGAGATAAATATAGAAATGTAGATGTATTATTAATTGATGATATACAATTTATAATAGGTAAAACTTCTACACAAGAAGAATTTTTCCACACTTTTAACCACTTATATTCAGCTAATAAACAAATTGTAATATCTTCTGATAAGCCACCTAAAGAAATTGAAACTTTAGAGGCTAGATTAAAAAGTAGATTTGATATGGGATTGTTGGCTGATATTAGTTCTCCTGATTATGAAACAAGAATGGCTATACTTCAAAAAAAGATAGAGTTGGATCATCTGGAAAAATTCAACATTCCAAATGAAGTTATTGCACATATTGCTACTAATATAAAAACTAATATAAGAGAACTTGAAGGTTCTTTAACAAAATTAGTAGCTCTATATAAATTAAATTATAATAAAGGTGAAATAGATATTAATCTTGCAACTGAAGCACTTAAAGATTATATATCTCCCGAAGATAAAAGAGAAGTTACTCCTGAACTTATATTAGATATTGTATCTGAACATTTTAATATTACAATAGATGATTTAAAGAGTAATAAGCGAAACGCAGAAATTTCAAACCCGCGCCAAATAGCCATGTATTTAATGCGAACTTTAACATCAACACCTTTAAAAGCTATAGGAGTAATCCTTGGTGGAAAAGATCATTCAACTGTTAAACATGGTGTGGATAAAATAACTAATTCTTTAATGAAAGATGACATTTTATCAAATACTGTGGACATTTTGAATAAAAAAATAGATCCTTCCTGATGTTGATACTATGTGGATATAATTTTTTATATTTCAAATAAAATAAACCTGTTTAAATAATTTTAAAAAAGTTATTATACCTAATCCACACTATATAATATCAGTTTCCACACAGTTATTAATGGCTATACAGCCAGTGTTTATAAGGGATATATCAGTTATCAAAGTTTCCACATCTACTACTGCTACTATTACTATATTTATTTATATATTTATATATATGAAAACTGAAAGGAGTTATACACATGAAGATTGTGTGCACAAAATCTAATTTATTAAAAGGTGTAAATATTGTTTCAAAAGCAGTTCCATCTAAAACAACAATGCCTATATTAGAATGTATTCTTATAGAGGCTAATACGGATATTATTAATCTTACAGCAAATGATATGGAACTCGGAATAAAAACTGAAATAACAGGAAATATTATTGAAAGAGGAATGATAGCCATTGATGCAAAGATATTCTCAGAAATAGTAAGAAAACTTCCTGACAGTGATATTACTATTGAAACAAATGATAACTTGCAAACAACTATAACTTGTGAAAAAGCTAAATTTGATTTATCCGGTAAATCAGGAGAAGAATTTTCATTTATACCTATTATAGAAAAGAATGTTGATATAGCTATTTCACAGTTTTCTCTAAAAGAAGTTATACGACAAACATTATTTTCAATAGCTGATAATGAGTCAAATAAAGTTATGTCAGGTGAACTATTTGAATTTAAAGGAGATACACTTAGAGTAGTTTCACTTGATGGACATAGAATATCTATAAGAAAGATAGAATTAAAAGAAGAGACTTCGGATGCTAAATTAATAGTACCCGGTAAAACACTTAGTGAAGTAAGTAAAATTCTTTCAGGTGAGTTAGAAAGTTTTGTAAATATTTCTTATACTAATAATCATATAGTATTTGAATTTGATAATACTATAGTAGTATCAAGATTAATAGAAGGTGAGTATTTTAAAATAGATCAAATGCTTTCGAATGATTATGAAACTAAGGTGAATGTTAATAAAAAAGAATTACTTAATTCAATAGACAGAGCAACTTTATTTGTTAAGGAAGGAGATAAAAAGCCAATTATAGTAAATATACAGGATTCATTAATTAATCTTCAAATCAAATCACAAATTGGATCTATGGATGAAGATATTAATGTCGAAAAAACCGGTAAAGATTTATTAATTGGATTTAATCCCAAATTTATAATAGATGCTCTTAGAGTAATAGATGATGAGGAGGTAAGTCTTTATTTAATGAATTCAAAGGCTCCTTGTTTTATTAAGGATGAAAAAGAAAGTTATATATATCTCATACTTCCTGTTAACTTTAATGCTGCTGTATAGAAAGGATATATATGGAAATAATCAAGGTAAAAGAAGAATATATTAAACTTGGTCAGGCTTTAAAAGCAGTAGGATTAGTTGATTCAGGTGTTGAAGCTAAGGAAGTAATAGTTAATGAGCTGGTTAAGGTTAATAATGAAATAGAAACTCGTCGCGGTAAGAAATTATATCCCGGTGACATAGTTGAATATAATGGGGATAAAATCAAAATTGAAGATTAAATCTATTAAGCTTAAAAATTATAGAAATTATGATTTTTTAAATCTTGATTTTAATGAAAAGACTAATATATTTTATGGTGATAATGCCCAAGGAAAAACAAATATATTAGAATCAGTTTATTTGCTTGGAACTTCTAAATCTCATAGAGGGACTAAAGATAGAGATTTAATAGAATTTAACAATGATGAATCTCATCTTGAATTGATATTAGAAAAAAATGATATTGATTATAGAATTGATATGCATTTAAAAAAGAATAGTCCAAAGGGAATTGCCATAAATAAGATCCCTATAAAGAAAGCCAGTGAATTATATGGAATAGTTAATTTTGTATTCTTTTCTCCGGAAGATTTAAATATAATAAAAAATGGTCCGGGCGAAAGAAGAAGATTTATAGATTTGGAATTATCTCAGCTTGATAGAGTTTATTTAAGTGATTTAGCAAGTTATAATAAAATAATTAATCAAAGAAATCATCTTTTAAAAGAAATATCATTTAATAATAATCTTCTTAAAACATTAGATGTATGGGATGAGCAATTAGTATTTTACGGCAGTAAGATAATTGATAGAAGACAAGAACTGGTAAATCAGTTAAATGAGATAATAAAACCTATACATAATAATCTGACAGGTGATAGTGAAAATCTTGAGATTTTCTATGAACCAAGTAATTCTAATATTTCTCTTTTAGAAGCAGTAAAAAGAAATAGAGAAAAAGATTTGAAGATAAAAAGTTCATCTGTTGGTCCTCATAGAGATGATATATGTTTTATGTCACAAAATATTGATATTAGGACATATGGCTCACAAGGCCAGCAAAGAACAGTAGCATTATCTTTAAAGCTCTCGGAAATAGAATTAATAAAAAAGTATACAAATCAAAAACCTATATTGCTATTAGATGATGTATTATCTGAACTTGATAAAAATAGGCAAAATTATTTACTCGATAGTATTGATGATATACAGACATTAATAACATGCACAGGGTTAGATGAATTTATTAATAATAGATTTAAAGTAGATAAATTGTTTAGAGTAGTAAATGGGAGTGTCATAGTCGAAAATTAGGAGGATTGTAATGGCAGAAAAAGTACAGCACGAATATGGTGCAGACGAAATACAAATATTGGAAGGACTTGAGGCTGTAAGAAAGCGACCCGGTATGTATATAGGAAGTACATCAGCAAGGGGTTTGCATCATCTTGTTTACGAAATAGTTGACAATGCCGTTGATGAGGCATTGGCAGGATACTGTGATTCTATTTTAATTACTCTAAATAAAGATAATTCTTGTACTGTAATTGACAATGGTAGAGGTATTCCAATAGGTATTAATCAAAAAGCAGGTCTTCCGGCAGTAGAAGTCGTATTTACAGTACTTCATGCCGGTGGTAAATTTGGTGGTGGCGGATATAAAGTTTCAGGTGGACTCCATGGCGTTGGTGCTTCAGTTGTTAATGCATTATCAACCTGGCTTGAAGTTGAAATATACCATGAAGGCAGCGTATATATGCAGAGATATGAGCGAGGTAATGTTGCCAAGAAACTTAGTATTACAGGTACTTGTGAACCTGATAAAACAGGAACAAAAGTAACATTTTTACCTGATGATACTATTTTCGAAGAAGTATTATTTGATTATGATACTTTAAAACAAAGATTTAGAGAAATGGCTTTTCTTACAAAAGGGTTACATATTGAATTAATTGATGAAAGAACAGAAGAAAGAGTACATAAAATATTTCACTATGAAGGTGGAATAAAGGAATTTGTTGCTTATTTGAATAGGAGTAAAAAGCCTCTTTATGATGATATAATTTATTGTGAAGGTATGTCTAATGACGTAATGGTCGAAGTTGCAATGCAGCATAATGATTCATATAGTGATAATACTTATGGTTTTGTAAATAATATCACTACACCTGAAGGTGGTACTCATATCGTAGGATTCAGAAATGCTATTACTAAGACTTTCAATGATTATGCAAGAAAAAATAAACTTCTTAAAGATAACGAACCTAATTTATCCGGAGAAGATATAAGAGAAGGTTTAACAGCAATAATAAGTGTAAAGCTGGAAGATCCGCAATTCGAAGGACAAACTAAGCAAAAACTTGGAAATTCAGAAGCTAGAGGTGCTGTTGATAGTATACTTAGTAAACAATTAGGTTTTTATTTAGAACAAAATCCATCAGTTGCAAAGATAACGGTTGAAAAATCAGTTATGGCACAAAGAGCTAGAGAAGCAGCAAGAAAAGCAAGGGACTTAACAAGAAGAAAGTCAGCACTTGACGGAATGAGTCTGCCGGGTAAACTCGCAGATTGCTCAGATAAAAATCCTGAAAACTGTGAAATATATATAGTAGAGGGTGATTCAGCCGGAGGTTCTGCTAAAACTGCTAGAGATAGAGGTACACAAGCTATACTTCCTCTAAGAGGAAAGATACTTAACGTAGAAAAAGCACGACTTGATAAGATTTATGCAAATGCGGAAATAAAAGCAATGATTACTGCATTTGGAACAGGCATACATGATGATTTCGATATATCGAAGCTAAGATATCATAAGATAATAATTATGACTGATGCCGATGTAGATGGTTCTCATATCGATACGTTGTTATTAACTTTCTTATATAGATTTATGCCGGATTTAATAAAAGAAGGATATGTATATATAGCTCAACCACCACTTTATAAATTAGAGAAAAATAAGAAACAGTGGTATGCATATAGTGATGAAGAACTTGATCAGATATTAACAGAGCAGGGAAGAGATGGAAATAATAAAATTCAGCGTTATAAAGGACTTGGAGAAATGGATGCTGATCAGTTATGGGATACTACTATGGATCCTGAGCACAGAGTACTTCTAAGAGTAACGATGAATGAGGAAACAAATACGGAACTTGATCTCACATTTACAACACTAATGGGAGATAAGGTAGAACCAAGACGAGAGTTTATTGAAGAAAATGCAAAATATGTTAAGAACCTTGACGTGTAGGAGGATATAAACAATGGAAGAAAATATTTTTGATAAGGTCCACGAAGTCGACCTGAAAAAGACAATGGAGACCTCCTATATTGATTATGCTATGAGTGTTATTGCATCTCGTGCATTACCTGATGTTAGAGATGGTCTTAAACCTGTTCAAAGAAGAATACTTTATTCAATGATTGAGCTTAATAATGGACCTGATAAACCACATAGAAAATGTGCTCGTATTGTTGGTGATACAATGGGTAAATATCATCCTCATGGTGATAGTTCTATATATGGAGCACTCGTTAATATGGCTCAGGAATGGTCAACAAGATATCCACTAGTTGATGGTCATGGTAACTTTGGTTCAGTTGATGGTGATGGCGCAGCAGCTATGCGTTATACAGAAGCCAGATTAAGTAAGATATCTGTTGAATTAACAGCTGATATCAATAAGGATACAGTAGATTTTATTCCTAACTTTGATGAAACTGAGAAGGAGCCGGCAGTATTACCATCCAGATACCCTAATTTATTAGTAAATGGTACTTCCGGTATTGCCGTAGGTATGGCAACTAATATACCTCCTCATAACTTGAGAGAGATTATTAATGCTGTAGTTAAGATTATAGATGATCATATTGAAGATAATAATGCATCAACTATTGAAGAAATGCTTGAAATAGTAAAAGGTCCTGACTTTCCAACAGGTGGAGAAATCCTAGGAAATAGAGGATATGAGGAAGCTTATCGAACAGGAAGAGGTAAGGTAAGGGTTCGTGGTATTACTAATATTGAAACAATGGCAAATGGTAAAAGTAGGATTATAATTACCGAGTTGCCATATATGGTTAATAAATCAAGATTAATTGAAAAGATTGCAGAGCTTGTCAGAGATAAAAAAATAGATGGAATTACTGATTTGAGTGATCAATCTAACAGAGAAGGTATGCGTGTTTGTGTAGAACTAAGACGTGATGCCAATGCTAATGTAATATTAAATCAATTATATAAACATACACAATTACAAGATACATTTGGCGTTATCATGCTGGCACTTGTAAATAATGAGCCAAGAGTTATGAATCTTCTGGATATGCTAAATTACTATTTAGCTCACCAGGAAGAAGTAGTAACAAGAAGAACAAAATATGAGCTTAATAAGGCAGAAGAGAGAGCACATATATTACAAGGTCTGCTTATAGCTCTTGATAATATCGATGAAGTAATCAAAATTATCAGAGCATCTGCTAATGTACAGATAGCTAAATCAGAGTTAATGGAGAGATTTAAATTAACGGATGCACAGGCTCAAGCAATAGTTGATATGCGACTTCGTGCTCTTACAGGGCTGGAAAGAGATAGACTTGAAGCAGAATACAATGAACTCATGAAAAAAATTGAGGAGTTAAAAGCTATTCTAGGTGATAGAAAACTTCTTCTTGGTGTTATAAGAGAAGAGATAATAGTTATTCGTGATAAATATGGTGATGATAGAAGAACAAGGATAGGATTTGATGCATATGACATTGATATGGAAGATTTAATTCCTAAATCGGAAGTTGTTATAACAATGACTAAACTTGGCTATATTAAGCGTATGTCAGATGATACTTTTAAAGCGCAGCATCGTGGCGGTAAAGGTATTAAGGGTATGCAGACTATTGAAGATGATTATATTGAAGATTTATTTATGACTAATACGCATGATTATCTTATGTTCTTTACCAATACCGGACGAGTTTATCGTATGAAGGGATATGAGATACCTGAAGCTTCCAGAACGGCTAGAGGAACAGCTATTGTCAATTTGTTACAACTTCAGCCGGGTGAGAAGATCACAGCCGTTATTCCTATTAAGGAATACAAAGAAGGTGAATATTTATTCATGGCAACGAAGCAGGGTATAGTTAAGAAAACAGACATTACAAATTTCGCTAATGTTAGAAAAACAGGACTTGCTGCCATTACCATTAAAGATGACGATGAATTAATTGAAGTTAAGTTTACGGACAATAACCGAGATATATTTATGGTTACTAAATATGGTCAGTGTATTAGATTTAAGGAAAAGGACGTACGCCCTACAGGAAGAACATCTATGGGAGTGAGAGGCATTAACTTAACTCATGGTGATGAAGTAATAGGAATGCAGCTTGATACTCAGGGAACACACTTATTGATAGTATCAGACAAAGGTATGGGTAAACGTACGAATATTGATGAATTCAAACAACAACATAGAGGCGGTAAAGGTGTTAAATGCTATAAGATAACGGAAAAGACCGGTGAAGTGGTTGGAGTTAAGGCTGTTAACGAAGATAATGAAATTATGATTATCAATACTGAAGGTATAATCATACGTATGCAATGTTCTGCTATTTCAATAATAGGTAGAGTTACATCAGGTGTTAAACTTATTAATCTATCCGGCGATGATATAGTTGCAAGTATTGCAAAGGTTAGAATTGATGATCCAGATGATGATTATAACGGTGAAGAAATAGTAGAAGTAGATGAAGAAGATATAGAATAATAAAAACGAAATGAAAGGACTGCATGAGCAGTCCTTTCGTTTTACGATTCTTTTAGAATTAACTCAGCGGTTTTTTGAACCGTATCAACGACCATTTTAGTACAATGTGCCTTTCTTTCAGGTGACATCATGTCAAAATCCTTTGTTAGAATACGACAGCAAGTGGCACCATTAGTTTTTTTAAAGTGATCATGCAGCTCTTTTGTAGTTCTAAATATAACTTCTTGCGACTCTCCCGGATTTCGCCGTCCAAATAAATAACCAAGTGCCATAGTGCCACCGGCAAGTGCACCACAAAGGCATCCACCCCTAAGACCCCATGGAAACCCTGAGCTCATGGCAATAGCATCATCCGGTATATCTACTTCAAAATTCTTTCTTATTGCATAGATAACGGATTCTGAACAGGCATAACCACCATTAAATATTTCTATAGCATCATTTTTAAGCTTTTCAAAGTTAATATTTGTATTCATGTAAAACCTCCAATTCTTATATCTATGCAAAGTATAATCTATTGTATGTATGTTTTCAAATTAATTATTCAAACCTGAGTAAATGTTGAAATAAGTAATATTACAAGATATAATATTTATAGTTTACAATGCAGCATTAAAGGGAGAAGTATTTAGATGAAAAGAATAGTAATGATGGTTATCAGAAACATTTTTTTGTTACCATATATGTGGATAAAATTGTGTTATTATGCATCTCATGTCGATAAATATACAGAAGAAGAGCGCTATAAAATGTTGGATTATATAGTGCGTCGCGCAAATATAGGTGGTAATGTGACGATAAAGGTTACGGGAGTTGAGAATATTCCTAAAAATAATGGATTTATGTTTTTCCCTAATCATCAAGGATTATATGATGTTTTAGCAATTGTTGAAGCATGTCCGATTCCGTTTTCCGTAGTTGCCAAGGAAGAGGTTCAAAATATACCATTACTTAAACAAACTTTTCTATGTATGAAAGCTTATATGATAGAAAGGGATAACCCGAGACAAGGACTTGAAGTCATTTTAAATGTCGCTAATGAAGTCAAAAATGGCAGAAATTATTTAATTTTTGCAGAAGGAACAAGGTCTAAGGATGGAAATATAGTTCATGATTTTAAGGGAGGAAGCTTTAAAGCAGCAACAAAAGCCAAATGCCCTATTGTGCCAATTGCCTTGATAGATTCATTCAAACCATTTGATGAGGGCTCTATTAAGCCGGTTACAGTACAAGTAAATTTCCTTGAGCCCCTCAATTATGAAGAGTATAAAGATATGAAAACGATAGAGATAGCTAAAAATGTTCAAGCTCGAATTCAAGGATATATTGACAATTGTGGTGTGGTTTTAAGTGAATAGAGGTTGATTATGGCAATTAAGGAGAACATACATACAAAATACCTTAATATCATTGATAAACCTTTGAAACCGGAACGAAAACAATGTATTATTTGTAAAGAATGATATAAATTTTTTTATATCATTGCTTATCCCCCCCATGAGTTGCAAGCTTCAGCAATGCTGTTGCTTGCAATTCTACATTTTACGAAGAAAATTCAATTCCAAAATTCACAATCTTGAGTTATACCCAAAAGCAATAACAAAATAAAAATGTCATAAAAATCTCAAAAGAACGCGTATTGCCATATAATTTTAAATGTTTAAATTAATGGCAAATTAGGTGTTATAATGAGAATTGTGTGTTTGGTTGACATGTTGGTTTAATACCTATTATACTATAAAAAATATTAAGAATTAGTTTATTTTGCGCTAATTATTTTTTTATTTACAGATGATACTATAAAAAACATTATACTAACAATAAAATATTGTTAAGAGTTAAGGGGGATAAGAGTTATGTTCAAAATTTTGTTTGTTGATGACGATCAAAGCTATGCGCAAAAGCTTGAGAAAGCATTAAAACAAAAGGAATTCCATGTAGTTTATATGAATACTCCGGTGGCAGCGATAGCTGAAGTGGTTAAAGCAAAATATGATTTAGTTCTTTCTGATTATTCGATGCCACAGATAGACGGAAGCGAGTTTATCTCAATAATTAAAGACATCAAACCTGAAATAAAAACAATTATATTAACAGGTCATTCAGAAGAGGATATAGAATTTGCTGCGATTGATGCAGAAGTTGATTTTTTTATCAGTAAGGATAAAAGCCTTAAACTTATTATTAAGTACATAGAAGCCGTGTTGGAAAAGCCCTCACTGGAAGTATCATCTTCTAAAGAGAAGTTGGTATCAAAAGCAGAGAATATAGTAATTTATAAGATAAGTCATGATGTATATAAGAATGGTGAACGTGCCGATATTACAAATAAAGAGTATGATTTATTAGTAATGTTTTTGGAGAATAAAGGGGTTGCTTTTAGCAGGGAAAAATTAGCTGAAGATTTATGGACAGTAGATATAGAAAAAATTGATTTACGAGTAATAGATGGTCATATAAAACGTTTAAGAAATAAACTAAGGCTATTCTCTATAATATCAGTTCGGGGATATGGCTATAAGTGGAATGAATAGCAATAAAAAGCATTTTTGGAGAAAAGTTTTAATAGTACTTTTAGTGTTTATAGTAGTTATCATTGCATTTATATACACTGTATATACTATTGAAACGGACTTTAAATCAGCTGAAAGGGATAGTATTATAACTGTACAAGACCAAATTTATAACGCACTTTACTTGAAAGATGATTCCGCAGCAAAGGCTGAATTAGACAAAGTTGTTGTAGAACATCCGGTTGATATTATTATCAGAAGTACATCAGATGGAAGTATTTTTTATAAGACAGTACCTATAAAAGACGGCCGGGAATTGAGTGGTCATGTAAACAAAGATACTATTTTATTGGAAGCCGGGGGAACGGTTTCTATCAATAGTGAGACGTATGAATTGTGGTATTGTATTTATAAAACTTCGACAATATATAGTATTGACAGTTTTTTCCTCCGCTTCATCGCTTTAGTACTAATTATTCTTTTAATTCTAATTTTTTTGATTATTATATTGCAGCACATTTTGTTAAAGCCGTTACATAATATTAAAATATCAGTTGAGAGTTGGCAGAAAAATGAATATAGTACATCAGAAATAGAACATAAGGATAATATAAGTCGTGAACTTCACAGAGTTTTTCTGAAGAAAGAAGAAGCTATAAGTAACATACATAAAGAAAATACAAAATTAGAACTTGAACTGGGACAGGAAAAAGAGCGTCAAAAACAAACTATTAAACTTTCACAAGCGTTAATACATGATTTAAAAGCTCCAATTCATGCTACCCTAATAGAAAATGAACTAAGTCTTGAAGAAGATTGTTCGAACGAAGAAAAAAGGATTCTTGGAAAAACGGAACGTCAACTTGAAGAATTGATATATGGAATTAATAGCGTTCTTAAAGTATTAAGAGAAGATGCCAATAAAACATATAAGAATACGGAAGAATTTGATTTTGTCAAGTGTGCTACAAGTGGACTTAATCATATAAGGCCTATAATTACTAAAAAAACTTGAGTATTTCATTTGAGGGACCTGAAAAAGTGATAATTAATCATAATAAAGTTGGTATACAACTTTTAATAAATAATATACTATCCAATGTTTCGTATTATAGCATTGACGGAAGTGATATCGATATTAATATAACTGAAAACAATGACAGCGTGACATTAGTATCTGCTAATTTAGGGGATAAAGAAAACATAGATCGCATTATGAAAAACAAGTTAATGGGATATCAAACCGGAGATACAAATATAAATAAAGAAAACAAATTTAGTAGTGGAAATGGAATGTATATCATTAGAGATTTAAAGGAAATATTGGATTGTGATTACAAACAGAGTATTAAAGGAAATAGGGTAATATCTACATTAGTGGTGCATAAGCAAGAGGATTAACATGGAAAAGTATATGTATAGAATATTGTTGTGTATAGTTCCTATTGTTACAATATTAGTATTCGGAGTATTTGAAAGTAATACAATAAAAGCGCAGGATGGATATCTTGTTGAATTAGATGAGCATGAAAAGGTAGAGGCAGCAGCGTCTACAGAGGTGTTTGATATTTGGGAACAAAGAAATAGCAGTACACTATCATTGTATATTACAGGTATAATTTTAATATTAGTTGCAGCGCTAACTATATTGTTTATCGGATATTGCATTAAATTAGTAAAAATGTATAAGATACTGCTAAACTAGAAAGACGTCAAATGAATAAGAGAAATTAAAAGGTCAGTTCGTAGTGAACTGACCTTATTTGTTGCAAAGACATATTTAACTTAAATAGCCCAAATGGCCAAAAACCCCATATTCTCACAAGTATATCTTTGAATAGAGAACTCCTTTTTGATAGTATTATGTAACATTAGAAGTGTGCCTAAATGCGATAGCATACAAATAATGAAAAAATTTTAAAGAAAAGAGAGGAGACAAAGTAGTATGATTAAAGTTTTTAAGAAACCTATGGCCATCATTTTATCAGCAATAATGATAGCAGGATTGGCCGTTGTCGGAGTACCGGCACAAGAGGTTGAGGCTAGCTACACACTTATCACGACAGCAGATGAATTCAATAACATACGAAACAACATGTCCGGAGATTATAAACTGGGCGCAAATATTGATTTATCAGGTTATTCACAATGGGTAGAAATCGGAACTTCACTAACACAATCCTTTAAAGGAACATTAGATGGTGATGGACATACCATAAGTGGTCTTAGTTTTGGAGGAAAGATTGAAACGGACTATGGTCTATTCGGTTATACGAACGGAGCGACTATAGAGAATCTCAACATTATCCTTGCGGCAGGAACAACAACAGGGACTACAAGTAACAGAAAAGGTGTTTTGGCAGGAAGCCTATACAATTCAGATGTAAATAATGTACATATTGATGGTAATGGTGGAACCATTGTAGGTGGAGATTATGTAGGTGGTTTAGCAGGAGTATTAAATGGTTCTGTAGTGACCAATTCCTCAGTATCAAATATCATCATTAAGGCAAATTCTTCGTATTCAGGTGGGTTTATAGGTGTTGCATATTCAGATGCATGTGGAAATTATAAGACAATTACCCTAGAGGGTAATAATGTAAAAGATGTTAACGTAACATCAGGAACAGATCATGCAGGTGGATTCGTAGGATATACATATGATCCAACCGGAGTAACTACATACAGAGATTGCCACGTAGAGAATGTAAATGTTAATACAAAATCTTCTTATGCAGGTGGGTTTGCAGGTAAAGTATACCAGAAGCACTTATTCGAAGATTGTACGGTTACTAATGCCAATGTAGAATCCAGCAAGTTGTCTTATGCAGGTGGATTTGTTGGTTATGCATATGGTCCGGGAACTCAGACACAAACTATGTTAGATTGTCAAGTTTTAGATGCTAGTGTAAAAGCGATTAGTATTGTTGGCGGATTTGCAGGAATGTTTGGAAGTACAACTTCAAGCGCAGATGCATATAACATTGCAGAGGGTTGCTACGCTCTTGATGTTGATGTCACTGCAACACATACCGGTGCAAAAGGAAATTATGCAGGAGGATGGGCCGGAAAAATCTGGAGATCACAAGTTAGTGAGTCATGCGCTATGGGAACTACAGTACAGGCAGTGTCTCCAACTTCAGGATATTCCGTTGGTGGATTTGTAGGTGAGATGGCTAACAATGCATCAACGACAGACTGTTATGCTGAATTCGACAGTGTTTCCGGTATGAAATGGGTAGGCGGATTCTGTGGATACCTTTCAGGAACAGGAACAAACACTATAAAGAATACTCATGGAGTAGCAAAAATTAATACAACTCACAGTGAACCGGAGTCAGGGTCACACACGGGATTCTCTTCAGGTGGTACATTCCAAGGAACTAATTACTATGATAACCAGGTTAGTGATTTGGGAGCGGCAGGAACTACATACAGTGGACATATTCAAGGGTATGACACAGCTACTATGAAGAAACAAGCTACTTTCGTAGGTTGGAATTTCGAAGATATATGGAGAATAGAAGAAACTATAACTTATCCATATTTCTGGAAGCAATCAAGACCTACTTCTGAACAACCAACTATTGATATTGGAAAAGCAGGAGATACATCTGTATCAGGAACAGGAACTCCGGGAGCGACCGTTACCGTAGTAGTTGATGATAAAACATATACTGCTGTAGTACAAGACAATGAGACTTGGAGAGTAGACGTAGATAATCCATTAGTTGCGGATCAGGTAGTTAGTGCAACTCAGACAGAAGATGGAAAACGTGAGAGCTCAAAAAATGAAATGACAGTAATAGGATATGATACGACGGTAAGAGGTGTTGTATATAGTGCAATTAATAATTCAGGAGCAACGAATGCCGTTTCAGGAGACACAATATCTGTACCGGGAACTGTTATAGCCGGAATAAACAGATGGAGTTCTCCGGTTGTCGAGATTCAGTTTGCAAATAGAGTTAATCTTGATGTGTCAACTATAACTATTGCAGGAGCTGCAGCAGAAGCAGGATATGACTATGAATATAGTGCTTCATCCAGAACACTAACTCTTTATATGGGAGCTATAAGCGCAGGTAATGTTGAAGAGTTCTTATTTGATGTTAATGTAACAGGAGCATTTGAAGCAGACCTTGCTGATAACATTATTACGAGTGTAAGATATTTCTAGTATAAGAGCGATAAAAAAGAAGTGGTTCATAATGATAACCACTTCTTTTTTGATGCTAGTATTATTTAGTAGTAAAGAATGTCAAATACATTATTCCAATCACCTGAGTAATTAGTTCTTGCATATATTGACATCTCGAGTGTTACGTAAGTTTGACTTGCCATATTATCCAGCAAGATTGTTACTTCATTAAAGGATGCACTATATGTAACATTACTTGGGTCTATCGCAACTCCATCAATAAGAATACTGTCCAGATTAGGTCTGAAAGCTGAGTTAAGCTCAATAACAATTTCAGGACCACGCCATATAGCCATTCCACTTGAAACCACTGCATCAATTTGTATAACATCATTTGTTAAGGCACTTTCAAGAGAGTTGTCTCTAGTATTGTAATATTCGTATTCAACACCTCTAACAAGACTGCCTGCGCTAATTACAGTAACTGATACACTATCACTAGTAGTCATATCATCTGCTTTCTGACTAGCAGAAACAATATCATTTTGAGCCAGTGTTACTCCGCCCGGTACAGATACTGTCCATGAGCCATCATCTAAAACTTCTGTTATCACAGGAATATTACCGGGGAAGATAACTGTTAATTCAGCTCCCGGTACACCATGTCCGCTTACAGTTGTTGCTCCTGCGTTAGGAACAGTAATTGTAGGTGCTGCTGTTTTTGCTGAGCTTAAAAGCCAGAAATATGGATAAGTTTCATCTTCATCAATTCTCCATATATTATTGAAATCCCAACCTACAAATGTTGCTCTCTTCATCATCGGAGCTGTATCATATCCCTGTGGGTATGCAGATGCTGATCCGCTTTTAATTCCGCCTGATCCATAAGCACGTAGATTTCCGTTGATTTGTCTGTCATAATAGTTTGTTCCTGTAAACTTCACACTTGAATATCCACTATATGCTCCGTCATATACCGGAGAACTATATCCATAGTTCACAACGTTTCCGGCAGAATATGTGTTATATACGCTGGTACCTACTTCAAAATATCCAACAAACCCGGCTGTACCTCCTGTAATTGTTGTACTTACATCATACTGAGCATAGCAGTTTGAAATTGTAGTATAAGCTGTATATCCTGCAAAACCACCTGCTACATAACCTGCTGTAGTTTTAGCACTTCCTTTACCGTGAGCGCATGAAATTTCAACTGTAGTATGACCATAGATTGCACCTGCCCATCCACCTACATAGAACTTTCCTTTTGCATTTGCATTAATAGCAAAACACTTAGACGCCTTAGCATAATCATAGAGTTCACCGGTAAATCCTCCGGCACTTCTTCCACCCACTGCTGTAACATCAATTTCTTGAGCATATGCCAGTTCAACAGTTGCATAGTGGTAGATAACACCTGCAAATCCACCAACATAAGATACATTAGCAGTTGCTTTAATGTTTCGAACTCTAGCGTCATAGATAGAAGAACCTTTCTCGTGGATTGCCCCAACAAATCCTCCTGCATATGAAGTACTTGCAGCAATGGTTCCATTTGTTACCGTACTTGTTGTAACACTGGATCCACCGTAAATGCATCCGATAAATCCACCAACATAAGAGGCTTTACCTGTTGCAGTAATATCAGTTACATGACTGTCAACAACTTTAGACTTGTCATAGATAACACCGGCAATTCCTCCTACATATGAACCTCCTGTCAATGATACATTAGATACAGAAGATGATGTAATAGTAGAGGCTTTTACAACTCCTACCAGTCCGGAAATATAATTGGCACTACCAACTACTGATGACCCACGTCCTGCTCCGGCTACATGTACGTTTTCAATAACGCTTCCTTTATATGCGTCACCTGCCAATGCACCTCGTCTCTCGCCGCTTCCGAGAATACCGCTTCCCTCTTTTAATTCAATATTCAGGTTTTTAACTGTTCCTCCGGTTATCCATCCGAACAGACCGCTGTTGCTGCCTCTTCCATTGCTCCATAACCCTTTGATGGTATGACCATCTCCGTCTAACTCACCGGTAAATCCTTTGGCTTCTGAAGTACCGATTTGCAGCCATCCACCACTGGAAGTCCATGTTGATGAGTTGTACGAATAGTCTGAGAGATCAATATCAGCCCCCAACTTATACTTCCCTGACAAATTGTTTCGAATTGCATCTAACTGAGCTGCTGTGTTGATGATTGTGTAACCTGATGCTTCTGATACATTGTCCTTTGCACCAATGCTTGATAGTGCAAGTGCGAATATCATAACTACTGCCAGTAGTAATGATATCTGCTTTTTGAAAACTCTCCTCATAAAATTTTCTCCTTCTTTATTTTGTTACAGATACTATTAACTTCTTATATTAATAGTATCTGCGTGTAGTGATTATAACAAAGGCAAAAGTCCAGTTCAAAGGCATTTTAGGGTTATTTTAAGTTATTAAGCACCTTTTGTGATATATGCGTTTATACACCAAACGTAAGTAGATATTTCAGCCTCAATAGGTGTTTACTGTGAGTTTTTTAACACATTACACCCATCTGGTGATAATGGCATTAATCTCACGTGGAAGTCTTTGAATTATGTAATGCGCTTTGATATCATTTGCTGGAATGGTAATAACAAGTGGGAGTAACAAGTATAAAAAAAGTTATGACATTAAACATAATTATTTGGAAAAAGGAGATAGTGGGATGTCTAAAGTAAGAAATAGGAAAAAGACTATAAGCGCTGCCTTAGTTGGTGCACTTGCCTTAGGTCTAATAAGTCCGTTGGGTGGTAATCTGCTAGGTGCTGAAGAAAAAACGGAAAACATTATTAGCTTTGAGGATTCCGGAGTTATTTATCAAGGGGAGGTGAATCTCGGAGGCACGCCCGAGCTGCCGGATAAGCTGAATGTAGTTTTGGCATTGGCAGATGAAGTAGACGAAGCTGAGAGAGAATTCGAATTTGCTACTCCAACAAAAGAAGAGCAACAAGCATACGGATACTACATATTAGATGATGACCTTTATTTGAAATCCTTTGATAAGGACAGTGACATTACTCAGGGAGTGAATGCAGGTTTAATTGAAGATAATGGTGGTGAAGGTATTTCATATAGAGTCTATGGTTCTCTAAATGGAAGCGACAACACTTGGTATGCTGCCAATGGAGATGGAAGTCTTCTGGGAAAGATTGCTGAAGTTAATGCCATTTGGGATACAAGCGAGTTGGACGTAAGTACTGCAGGAGAATACAGCTTAACACTTAGTCCTGAGAGTATGGGTTCATATGAATATGATATTGAATTGCCTACTATTAATATTGTAGTTAAAGAGCCTGAAGCATCAGAAGATGAAGAAGAAGATGAAGAAGGCGAAGAGCCTATGGCGGACGTTCTTGATATACAGCCTATGTCAGGAGACGCTACAATTAATAACATAGTTTATTCAATTAATACAGAGGCAGGAAATTATATTGCTACTGTTTTAAGGCATGCGAATGCAGTTGAGAATATATCGGGAACCGGTTATGACAACTCATTAGTTACCGGAACGATTACGATTCCTTCCAGTATCACAGTCTCAGGTACCCAGTACCAGGTTGTAGCAATAGGATCATCAGCATTTATTGATGCTCCGATTACAAGTCTTAGTTTACCGGACACAATTACAGAAATAAGAAATATGGCATTTTCGGGCTGTAGTCTACTGGCAAGTACAATAGATTTAACTAGAGGAAATATTACGTACATAGGACAAAATGCATTTAAAGACTGTGTTTTACTACAGGGGAATTTAAATCTACCTACCGGTCTTACAACATTAGGCCCCGGAGCTTTTGATAACTGTAGAAATCTAAAAGGCGGATTAGTTATACCTGCCGGAATAACTAAAATAGATAGTACAACATTTAGAGAGTGCCATAGTCTGAACGGAACGCTTGTACTACATAACAATATCGTTGAGATAGGATATGAAGCTTTCAAAGAATGTTTCTTACTAGAGGGAACTGTAGAGTTAATGAATCCTAATCTCAAATCAATTGGATATGGAGCGTTTAGTGAATGCTCATCATTGACCGGAACTTTGCAATTATCTAATTCGATTGAAGAAATCGGAAGTCATGCATTTGATGGTTGCTCAGGATTTACAGGACCTCTTACACTTCCTATGGGATTGAAGAAGATTGGCGCATATGCATTTGCTAACTGCAGCTATTTTTCAGGAGCCTTAGTCATACCGGATGGTGTTACAGACTTACCAAACCACGTATTTTTAAGATGTGTTAGATTGACAAGCGTTGATCTTAATAACGTAGTAACGATCGGGGACAGTTGTTTTAATATGTGTACCCGTTTAGAAGGAAATTTGATAATTCCGGATGGTGTTAAGAGTATAGGAAGTAGTGCATTTGCAAGATGTACCGGTTTAAATGGAAGTATATATCTTTCCAATGTACTGGAATATATCGGAGAAAGTGCTTTTCGTTATAACGCCGGGATGGTAGGAACTCTAAGCATTCCTGAATCAGTAACTTACGTTGGAACATTTGCATACGCTGAGTGTTATGGCCTAACTAAAATAGATCATAAAAAACGTGCATTAGTTGATGGTGTGCTTGAAGACCTTTCTGATATAGTTTTCAATACTCCGGATCTGAGCAGTTATGAGAATACCTTAATTAGAGAAGACGATTATGTACAATTAACTAAGTCAGTTAAATGGGATGAAGATGATACAACCTTAGAAACAGCAGAGATACTTCTTACTTATGAAGAAAATAGAGCTAGTGCATATGATGTAATCTTCGTAATGAGTCAGTCAAACCTTATGATAGGTTCTCTCGCCGCAGTAACTGATGGCGGTGTAACTTATGAGTACCCAAGATCATTACTAATGGAAGACATCATGATGGATGCCATAGATATAGTGCTTGAGGGTAATAGTACATCAAGAACTAAACCATATACGAATAGAGTAGGTGTTATAGGAATAAGTGGAGGCGATAGCGGCGGAGTGTGCTTTACTACAGGAAATCTTACGGCTAATGCTGCTACTGCAAAAAATGTAATCACTGATAATCCGCTAGTTGATGGTGGGGGTTACACCGTTTCCTATAGTGAAGCTCTAAAGAGTGCTAAAGATATGATTAATGACAGCATAAGCACAGGAGCTATACCGGTTGTTATCTTCTTGTCAGAAGGACACAACGATGATATTAATGATAGCGACTGTCTGGATGAAGCGCAAGAGTTGCGTGAAATGGGAGCTGCTGTTCAACCAATGTTAGTGTTTGAGTCTTCAACATCAGGAGTTGATTTAAAAGAATTATCATACGATGGAGAGACAGTCCATTCAGCGGCAAATACATCCAGTTTTGAAGATGCGATGGAAACTGTTATAGAACAAATGGGTAAAATCATTTACTTGAAAACAGTTGAAGATAGTCTTTCGACAATATTTGATTTTACGACTAGTGGTGGAGCAGAGATAGTTAGCATTTCTACAAATGGCGGTGCATATAACGTAGCAGGAGATAAGATAACCTGGGAGTTAACGGGAAGCGCTGTAGAAGTTGTTCATACTATGAAAATAAGTGTAGATTTGCAGGTGGATCCAAATGCTGTCATTTCTACTACCGGGAATAATTTAAAAACAAACAGTAAATTAGTATCAACATTAAATTATTTCGATGAGGGTTCAGATACACAACCGACTTTAACCAGATATATAGCTATGTACCAGTTCGCTGATGGTAATGGAGATACACTTCCGACAGCAGTACTTAATGCAATAAGAACAGATGCAAATTATAAGAGTTATACAGGTGGTTATAAAGATGAAGTAACAGTAACTCCTTGGTCACCTGCTACAACAAGTATAGAGATTTCCGGAGATACCTATGTCTTTAAGGGATGGGATGAAACTACCCAGACGATAGACGGAGCTAATATCACATTTACCGGCACATGGGAGCTGCAACACAATGCATTCGCGGCTCAGTTTACTAAAGTTGATGCTGAAGATCACTCTACAGGATTGGACGGAGCACAATTTAAGTTATTTGAACATACTTGTGAGAATGCAAGTCATAACCATATAGTGGATATGGAAGACGTTGTAGATTTATCAAGTCCCGGAACTTGCTGGACTTCCGTAAAGGAAGCAGACGGCATTACAGATAAAATATTTACTTCAGATTCTGATGGAGAAGTTAACCTTGGTGGCTTGGATACCGGATATTACATGCTGGTAGAAGTGAAAGCACCTGCAGGATATGAAATACCGATAGGACAATGGATGGTAGATGTAGATTCATCAAAAGATGATACACCGGGAGGTGGGTATAAATTGAATTTTGTTGCTAAAACAAAAAACATTATACCAAACGCAATCGTAAGAACAAGCTCAGGTTCAGGTGTTTCTTACAAGGTTGTGAATACCAAACCAATGAAACTACCTTTGAGTGGTTTTAATGGAATAAATGTATATGTATTAGGCGGAATCCTGATTATGTTATTAAGTCTAGGCGTCTATCTTTACGACCAAAGAAAAAAAAGAAAATCAATGTAACTAAAAAAGCATTTTCTTTTGGGGAAAGGATGTGAGGCTAGAGAACAAAGGATGAAGCGTACTATATACAGAGCAATACAAATAAAATTAAAGATACTAACTAATAAGGAGGAAAACAAAAAAATGAGGAATTCAAAATTTTGGAAAAGGATTACAACTACAGTAGCGGCATTATCGTTAGTAGCTGGACTTTTCGCAGGGGTGGCTCCAATTGATGCTGAAACAGCAGATACTGGATCAATCACAGTACACAAGTACAAAAGAAGCACTATAGGATCAGACAATGACCAAAGATGGACAGGTGATGAGTTATCAGCAGCTGATACAGCAAACTTTGGTGCACCGGGAGCAGGAGCAGGATTTACACTTTACAGCATAGATCTTACTAACTTTAATAGTGCAGTAGCAGATGGTTATGGATATTATGATGGAGTTTCTTCGTATACAATTAACGAATCAGCTGGTACAGTTACATGGACAATTCATACAGCGGCATCAGGTGGAACTTCTGACGTTATCACAATGCCATATACACAAGTAGGCACAGAGCAAATAACAAACTCAAGTGGTATAGCTTCATTTTCAAACCTTCCAATAGGTTACTATGTGTTAATCGAAACTACAGGTATTGAAGGATATACAAAAGGTGAGAGCTCAATTATAAGAATGCCACTTACATCTTATACAAATAACGAAGCTAACTATAATATACATGTATACCCTAAAAATGTAAGTTCAGACACACCTATATATAAGGTAATCAATGGGGACAGCAAGGTTGTAGTACCTGGCGATACAATATCTTATACAGTAGGAACTGATTTTAGAAGCCAGCTTGCAGGTCAGGCAGAAGCTGATAAAGTAAATAGCGTAGCTGACTTAAAAGACGGATCTAACTATGGTACAGTTTATATCGTTGATGCTATAGCAACATATTTCTCATCATATACACTTGGTGATGTATATCTTGTTGATTCATCAGGAGCTAAGATTTCTCCTAATTTAACAGCAGCACAATACACATCAACTGAAACTACAAGCGGAACAACAGGTTCAAAACTACTTAGAGTAACACTAACAAATGCAGGTATTGATGCAGCTATTGCAGCAAATGCAGGCGGATTTGCATTCGATCTTTCAGCAACATTTGGAGCGTCTTGGGGCGGTACTGAAGCTGAAAACGTATCAAATAAAGCAGTTGCAGTTGTAACAAAGGCAGGAACAACACCTCCAACAACACCTCCGGATCCGGAAGATCCAGACCCAGAGTACCCAACAATCGATGTTGAAGCTCCAACAGCAAGTGTTGCACTTATTAAATATGATGGAGAACAAAGTGGAAAAGTACCTCTTGCAGGAACAAAATGGCGTTTAGCACTTGTAGCTACTCCTTCTTTAGGAACAGCTTCAGACTATGTGTGTGGTGCTGATGGTCAACCTCTTGAGTTAGAAACCGGAAGTAATGGAAAAATATCATTTAATGGTGTTCCATACACAGATGCTGGCGCTACATATTACCTACAGGAAGTTAAAACAGTAAATGGTTATTCATTACCAATGACAACAACTCCTGTAACATTAGCAGCTAAAACACATGCAAGTAATGCATCTAACTTAAATGATGATAACGAATGGATCGAGGGAGCTCTTGTAACTTCAACTGTAGAAGCATACAACTATATCAATAATCCTACAGAGCCTATCTTCAAATTACCACTTACTGGTGGAATGGGAACATTACTATTTACAATCGCAGGTATCGTATTGATGCTTGGTGCAGCACTTATCTACGTTCGTTCAAGAAGAAGAGCTTAATTTAAGCGTAGAAAGCCAGACGGGAAAGGGACAACGCATTGAACAAATTAATGAATAGATTTTTAAACAAGAGAAATATAATTAGTATGGTCATAGCTGTCCTGCTGGCAGGAATAATAGGAGGAGGCGGCGTACATGCCGCCGGCCCTTCTATACTATTACCGGATTCAGACCAGACGGGAAGTCTGACGATTCACAAGTTTAGAGTTGAAGACTATGCAAATTTGCAAGAAGGGACAGGTTCATCTACAGATAGTGATAACTTGTCAGATGATGCAGAGAAACTCAGTAACGTACAGTTCAAGATTGAAAAGCTTTTATTAGCGGCAGATGAAGAACCAACGTTATCATCTACTATAGATACTAAATTCACCACGATTACTAAAGCTACAGATGGTAATGGTGAAATAGTGTTTAGTGATTTGGAAAAAGGATTTTATATTGTAACAGAAGTCTTACCTGAAGGATATAGCGCGGAGAGTGAAAAATTTCTCGTTAAGATACCAACAGACGGAGAAGGTGCAACTGTAAAAGATTCGAACTGGAATTATGATGTACATGTATATCCAAAAAACATGGGATCAGAGAATTCTGTAACAAAGGTAGTTGCAGGTGAAAGAGTGGTTCATGGACTCTATGATGAGATTACTTGGGATGTAAGCTACTTTATTGGAACAGGATTAAAGAAAGATGTGGCATCAAGTGGAAGTACATCCACAGTATATGCAAAGGATTTTTATCTGTATGATGTTATGGATAGTAGACTTGATTTCATTAACGGTTCTACTACGATGGAGGTATTTGATATATATCAACAAAAGTTATCAGGAATATCGTTGATTGAGGGTACTGATTATACAGAAACTAATGATGAAAACACGCACACGGTGACATGGTTCTTTACAGATGCAGGAGTACAGAAAATAGCTGATAATGGAGTTGTATATATAGATATATCTATTACAACTAAAGTTAATGAAAGTGCACTTGGGACAGCAGCTGATGCGGTATGGAACAATGCACGAATCAGTTTCACGAATGCTTCCGGTGATCCTTATGTAATGGAAGTATTTGATTCCAATGGTGGTAAAAACGGCATTAATGTGCCTAAGGTATGGCTAGGAAATATTTCAATAGAAAAGGTAGATGCTGAATCTGATGAAAAACTTGCAGGAGCCGTGTTTAAAATAGCTGAAAGTATAGCTGATGTAAATGCAGGATCTTTCATGCAAAGAGATGGTGAAGATATTGAAGTCGTAACAGATGGATATGGAAAAGCCGAAATAGATATAATAGGCGAAGGAACGTATTATCTCTTAGAGACTAGAGCACCCAAAGGTTTTGAACGTCTTTCTGCACCAATAGAAGTTGTTATTGAAAACAGCGAAGAAGGAAGATTAGTAGAGGTGCAAGTCAAAAACACTGCTACAGACGATGATCCTGTTACACCAAGCGAAACCGGCAAACCATCAACAGGTGGAACGGTAAGTACAGGAGACATAGTAAGAATCGCTGGGATACTCCTTATGCTGGCAGGAGCAGCAGGAACTATAATAGTAGTTACTTCAAAAAATAGAAGAAAAAGAAGCATATAGGTTTAAAAATACCCTTATGGCAATTGATATATACTGTTATAAGGGCATTTTTTAAATAAATGGAATAAATGCATTCCATTTATTTACAAAATGAATATCGTTTTACATGGGGGTGTGCAAAGATGAATAAAAAGGACGACAACAAGAGGAGAAACATAGGCCCTATTCTGTTTCTACTCGTTTTTTTGGTCGGATCAGGATTACTTTTTTATCCGAGGATAAGCTACTGGTGGGCGCAGTATAATCAAAATGCAACAATTCTGACGTACAATACTTCAGTTTCAGGATTATCATATGATGAGAAAGAAGAGCTGTTTGAAATAGCAGAAGATTACAATAAACGTATGGTAGAAAGTATTGTTAAGGATCCGTTTGCCAGCACTGAGAATATAGATCCATTTGATGAGTATTACGATACACTTGATATTGGTGAGGGAATAATGGGATACATACGTATTCCCGGAATAAGTGTTCGCATACCGATTTATCATGGCACTAGTGATGAGGTACTTGATAAGGGAGTGGGCCATATAAAGGCTACAGCATTACCGATAGGAGGCCTGGGACAGCATACTGTGCTAACAGGTCATTCGGGATTAGCTAATGCTAAGATGTTTGATGACCTGGAGAATCTTGAAATAGGTGAAGAGTTCTATTTGGAGATTCTTGATAGGACATTTGCTTATAGGGTAGATCAGATTAAGGTAGTAGATCCTGATGACGTTTCAGATCTTATCGTCTCGACGGATAAGGACTATACAACACTGATTACATGTACTCCATATGGAATCAACTCTCATCGGCTTCTAGTTCGTGGAGAGAGGGTAGACTATGATGATACTTATGAAGAAGAGGTCGGTATAGAGTCCTTCCCTTGGTGGATAATAGTATTAATCATTACTCTTATCATATTAGTATATATAATAGGGAAAAATGTAAGAAAACGCTCTGAAAGAAGAAATGCTAATGAATAATCTAAATATGAAGAAAAAGGAAAAAACCAGTGTAAGTGTATTAGTGATTATCATTATTTTTCTCTTGGGAATGCTATTACTTTTATATCCTGCGGTAAGTAATTATGTTGCAGAGATAAATGTATCAAATAAATCAACAGAATATGCAAATACGATGACAGAATTGTCAGATGAAGAGATAGAAGAAGAGTGGCAAAAAGCAATAGATTACAATAATAGCTTAAAGGGAAATCCTGTAAAGGATCCATTTGTTGAAGGAAGTGGTGTAGCATTGCCTTCAAACTATACTTCGGTCCTAGGATTCGATGATGGTGTAATGGGATATATAAGTATCCCGGAGATTAATGTATACATTCCTATTAGACATGGTACCTCTGATGAAGTTCTCGAAGAAGGCGCAGGACATATTTTCCAGACTTCGTTTCCGGTAGGAGGAGAGGGTAATCATTCCGTAATTACCGCACATACAGGTTATCCTAGAGCGACTTTATTTAACAGACTAACAGAACTTATCGAAGGAGATAAATTCGTTATATATATATTGGACAAAAAGGCGACATATGAGGTCGATCACATTGAGGTCATTGAGCCGGATGATATAGATCAATTGGTTGCAGTAAAAGGTAAAGACTATATTACACTTGTAACATGTACACCATATGGTGTAAATAGTCACAGACTACTGGTTAGAGGGACAAGGATACCTAATGAGGATGATGAGGGTATACCGGAATATGAAGCCCCATTCCCATGGAATATTATCGTAATGGTAACAGTGTGTCTATCGCTCCTAATAATATTTATTATTGTAGTGAGAAAACGTTACAGAAGGAGAATATCTAAGTGAGTGAAACATTAAGGAAAAGAGAGCAGTTAAGGTATCTTTTACTGGCAGCATTAGTATTTGCAGCAGGATTATTTGCTTTTGGTATATTAACAAATAAATTGGGTGATAACAATATCTCTTTGGATGAGCTTAGTAACGTTCGGATTGGTATGAATTATAATGAAGTTAAAAGAATACTTAATGGAGAAAGTGAATTAGAGCAAATAGAAATAAACGGACAATCGGGAAATAAATATACATGGATTGTTTATATCGATAATGATAAGTATGTTTTTTCGACTTCTTGTATCGATAATGAGGTGGTTGCTATTTCGCAATCACGTGAGAGCAGCAGTTTAGAGTAAGAAATATTAAGAGGATGACTTATATTATGATTATGTTAATTTTCGGAATTATGCTTGTAATTTGGTGTTCACTTATAGGATGGTATTTAAATGGCAAGGGTAATAATTGGATGCCTACTATAATAACGTCATTCATGACAGTAGTGTTTATGTATGCTTTTTTTGAAATGTATAGACAAGGAGCAGGCAGGATTAAACTATTATTAGCGGGAATAATTGGAGTAGTAATTGTTTTCATGGAATATGGCATATTGGACTATGCATTAAACAGACTAAAAGTTAAGGAGCCTATTCACGAAGATGAATATGAACTTGAAGAAGTAAATAAAGATGTACTCAGTAATGAAATTAGAGAGAAAACAGCATTACAATTTGGTCTTGATGAAAACATATTTAACCTTGATACAGAAAAGACAACAAGCGAGGAACCAAGGAAATATAATAATATTATATCGAGATGTCAAAACTTTGAAAAAAAGGGTAATTTCAAGTTGGCACTTCGCTTATATGAAGACTGCATAAAAAATGCAAATGATTATCAAGTATTGTTTGAAGCAGAGGAAGGAGCAACCAGATGCAAAGAAGAGCTAGCAGGATAATATTGATAGTACCATTACTTATGCTCTGTTTGTGTAATGTAATAAATGCAGACGCAAGTCAAGCTTCATATACTATTTCGGTGGAACAGTTAGAAGATGAATCTGGAACATCGCAAGCTTATGGAGAGGTTAAGACAGGAGTTTTTGATAATGAAATCATAGGATTATTTCTTATAGGATTGCTTCTTTTAGTATTGGGAAAAGTATATGATGTAATCAATAAAACGGGGTATTTGAGAGTATCGTATAAGAATTAAGAATATCTAATAGGGGAGAAAATAATGAACGGTGAGAAAAAGAAAGCGGCAAGTTTTGATGAATTAAATGATGAATTTTCCACAAATGTTAAAAATAAGAAAAGAAAAAAGAAGAAAAGAAGAGTAATATTAGTACTTTTTCTCATAGCAGCTATTGTGGGGGCGGCAATATGGGGAGTTAATACATTTTATTTTGAAGAAGGTAATAGCTTACTAGCTCAAATAATGCGGGGCATAGATGAATATAATGACGATATTGAAGAGGACATCTCAGAAGATTCTACGTCAGAAGATCCTATAGATGATACAGAAGAGAATATAGTTGAAGAAGATATTATAGAAGATATTGTAGAAGAAGATAATACAGAAGATATAAATTCGGGTACGGATAGCATTCTGACCGAGGAAGAAATGAAAGAATGGTTGGACAAAGAGGTTGATATAAATGGCGAAACTGTATATATAGAATTAAATGATAAAATAGAAGTAGTAAATCAACGAGCATTTATACGTCTGATTAATCCGATTTTCAGTTCGCATTCCTTTGTTATTAATCTATATGCAGATTATGAAAAAGCAGAGTATATATATACGTCCCAGATGATATCACCAGGTACTATATTAGAAGCAATAATGCTTGACCGGGAATTATCGGAGGATGAATTGTCTGCAGTAGTAGAGTATGTAGTTTATGATAATGAGGGCAACGAATTGGGTAGTTACCCGATTAATGTAGAATTCAAAAAAACAAATAGTCAGAATTAGGAGAATAGGTACATATGCAAGAAGTAGCATTCGACAAAGAAAGAAAAGGTTATTCGATTGATCAGGTTAACAGTTATTTGCAGTTGATGCAAGAGAATTATAAGAAGATGGAGGAGGCAACTCAGGAGTCTGAGGATGTTGTTCAGGTTTTAGAGGAGCAGCTTGAAGAGTCTGAAACAAAAATTAATACGCTCCGTAGTCAATTTAATGAAGAAATAGCAAGATTGAATGTAGTGATTCAAGATAAAGATAATGAAATTGAATTTGTTAATTCTTCAGTGGAGAAGTTAAAACAAGAACTGAATATGGCGTTAGAAGAAAATCAAGATCTAAAAGATCATTTAAGTACTCCTAAAATGGAAATAACTGAAACATCAAATGATGAGATTGAAGAAATTAATTCCGCATTAGAGGAAAGAAACGCCGATTTAGAAGCAAGGATTGCTGAACTGGAAGCAGAAAAACATGAAAAAGAAAAAGAGTTAACAACACTAAGAAATGGACATGAGGAAGTAGAAGATTTAAATAAAGTAATTGAAGAACTTAAAAGTAATCTTGCTACAGAAAAGAACGAAGCAACAATGGAGCAGCAAAATATCAATGGACTAATAACAGATTTGTATGCTAAAGCTCAAATTCAGGTAGACGAGTATATTGAAAGTGTTAGAAAAGAAATGGAACTGGAAAAGGAGAAAACTAACAGAGAAAAAGCTGAGGTACTTGTAGCTGCAAATCTGGAAGCTAATCGTATAATTGAAGAAGCGCGTTTTGCAAGAATGGAAGATCTTGATAGAGAGATGGAAAATGTTGCAAATGAAAAAGAAAGAACCATGGCTGAAAGAGAGTTCCTAAAGAAGGAAATAGAACTTGAGCGAAGAAATGCACAGGAAGAAGCCAATAATATTTTACGACAAGCAAAGATAAAACTCGAATTATCTGATGAAAAGGATAAGATCAGAACAGAGAAGTCCTTAATTAAAGCAAGACGTGTCGAGGAAGAAATGCAAGAACAGTACAAAGAAGTTCAACAGTGTTTATTAGATGCTACATCAAGAATGAGCCAGTTATTTACATATTTAGACAATGTAAATGAAGCTAAGGATTTAGCTGAAATCGATAATTTTGTTAATAAAGAAAACGTAGTAGGAATAGAAGGAACAGTCGGAGCAGTAGAAACAGAAGTATTTGGAGAAAATGAAGAAAATTAGAAATGCAATATACTTAATAGGTGGCGGTCTTATTGGACTTAGCTGCCTTTTGAGCATTAATAAATACATTAATAGCGATATAGCAGAGAGCACCTATCGAAGAATAGAACAGGTGGGGTTAGGAAATAATAGAAGCTATAATTCATATAAGGAGGCTATTAACATAAGTGATTTAGAGGAGGTCAAAATTGTAAATTTTGATCTTTTAAAAGAGCAAAACCATGAGACAGTAGGCTGGATATCTATGGAGCAGCTGGATATCGAATATCCAATTGTCCAAACGACTAACAATGAATATTACCTTAAGCATATGTTTGACGGTACAAAAAATGAATGTGGCACAATTATGCTTAACTGTGATAATAAAGCTGAATTTACAGATCAAAACAGCATTATATTCGGACATACCCTTAATGATAATTCCATGTTTGGTCCATTAAAGGAGCTCTTAAATGAAAAAGATAATATTGAAAACTTTATAATTTATACACCTAATGAGACAATAGAGTACGAAGTAGTAATTGTGGCAGAAGTAGAAAAAACAGACATGATTTATCAAATATCTTTTGACGAGACAAAGCCTTCAAATTTTCAAGAGTGCGTGAAAAATTTGAAGGCTAAGGCAAGTTACTTTGTCGACCCGGGAGTCACCGCTGATAAAATTGTAACCCTTTCAACATGTAAGGGTAATAAAAGGCTGATAGTTGTTGCCAGACGCGTTTAAATAGCAATGAGTCTGTGAAAGAATTTCTGTAAATTAAGAATAATAAGGTCTTCTATGATAAAATAAAATCATAGGAGGCCTATTATTATGGCAAGAAGAGAAAAGAAACCTGTACACAAAGTCGAA
>JBKEBP010000121.1:0-3872 GCA_047973235.1 Suipraeoptans sp.
AATGATCTCTTGATATTTAGCCTTCCTTAGAAGGCGAAAACCCTATAGGGTTTGTCAACCAAGTGTTGACACGTCTAAGAAACTTAGAACTGTCAACGATGTGATGATATGTAACAATTTATCCTTAGTAAGAGGAATCTTGCTGGTCTTTCGATTATAAGAAATCCGCTGTCTTGGTTTACCTGAAAGCGTATAGTGAGAATAGTACTTTTGCCAGTGATATTCAAAACAAGGCATGAAAGCTTCAAATTCCACTTCGGTAAAACCGCTCAAAGAGAGTAATTGGCTCGGGGTTTTTCGAACTTTGTCGTATTTCATTTTGCATTACTTTTTTTACCGTAATGCGAAGTTATGTAAAAGAACTCGCTAATAAACTCTATTCTTACAGCTCTTTTTATAATAAAATCTGTTTCAAATTCTCAACCTGCTCTTCATGTTTTTGTGGATTACTCTCTCTTAGCCTATTTATGTTCAATAGCTTCCACTTTATTGCAGGAAAATCGCTGTAATCAACCTTTGTCCAGTCGGGTTCTCCCTTAGTAAATACGAGTAAAAACTCTTTGTCTTCCTTCGTCAACGATTCATTGATTGTTTTAATCAGAAGCGTCCTTGTGGTTTCATATTCCTCATATCCAAAAGAACTATCTGTCATTCCTTTGAACTGACTTTCAAAAACAGCTGATTGGGCAACGGAATGTGGTCTTAACAATTCATGTATTGGTCGTTTGCCACATAAGAGAAAGAAGATAAAGCCTTCTTTTATCTCGTCTGAAAAACCGGTGTTATTCAGAAGATTTTTTATATCAAACAAATCGCGAGGGTGTTGTTGGTCTAATGCCGCGTTAATCTTTCCACCCCATAGTTGCTTGCGGGAAACCATTCTGACTTCACAGAATTTATCAAAAGTTTCTTGTGCATTATCGCAGAGAACAACTGTTTCTGTTTTGGCAATTATTCCGCGATTGATTTGATTTACTTCTAATTTGACCATTGCGTCAGAAGTCGTACAAATAAGTTTTAAGTCCTCTTTGGCTCGAATTGGGTCTGCGAAACTGATTGTTGGAATTTGTTTCTTTAGTAGATTCTTAATCCTTTCAAGCGCAGAACGTGTGTTTTGTAAATCGACATTCCGATTTTCAGTTGCAGGGATATAAGTCAAATCAATATCAACCGACAGACGAGGCATATTCAAGCAAAACAGATTAATCGCAGTTCCTCCATGAAGAGCGAATGCTTCCTCTTTTGCTATCTCCGGCAGTATATCTAATAGGAGTGATACTTGTTTTTTGTATACGTCTTTCATTGTGCCAATTCGTTGGGTAAAACTAATTTATATTTAGACACTAACACGCCCTTTTTCGTAAGACTTCGATTGCCCGAGCCAAGGTCGATTTTTGCTTGGTCTATATACTTAAACCAACTATGTCCTGCTCGTTCCGCAAAATAGAGAAAAAGTCTTTTTACTTTTATGGATTTGCAGTTTTCCAATAATTCCTGAACTTGCTTTGGTCGCAAAGTAGATAAGCCTTCCATAAGTTCATAAGCTTCTGTTATAGAAAAATCGTTGGGGCATAATGATAAACATTCCAGCATTGCCCGTCCCGCACTTGATATCTTCATTTCTATTCCCATATCCTGATAGTTGACCAAGCCTACTGTGTCATTTTGAAACAGGGAGACTTTAAATACGCTGTAACCAGCATTCCAACTATTATTTAGAAACCATCGCGGCAATTTTGTTTTACCGGAAGTGAATAAAGTCGTTTCGGGAGAAGATAGTTGCAGATAATGAGTGCTACCATTTAATTCTAAGGCTGATCGCCCTCCTATATGGATAGGTATATTTGCTTGAACTTGTAATGCGGCAATAGCTCCGGATAGCAAAAGGGAATCATTTGATTTTAACATAGCCCCTGTTCCGATTGATTTCAACCAGCCGCTTTTTCTGTATCGTTGCTGCAATTCGTATGAATATCCCTCAGATACAAGCCAAGAAGATGATAATACAAGACCCTTTGGAAACTCCTGCATTATTTTATTCAATTTGGAATGATTTATATTTTCTCCTTTTGTCATACTTTTAGTATTTCTGCGAGTGCAAATATAAATAGTGTCATTGAAATAAACAAGAATAGTTTATCTTTATTCTCAAATAAATACTATTGGTATTAATGTGGTATTATTTATAAATATATTGAACATGAATGTTAAATATGATTGTGATTACTTTTGTCCCGATATGAAATGCGGTGCAAATCGTAGAGCTCTTTCAAAGCAAAAATCGGGGAGGGTCTAATTTCAGGAATAATTAAAGCTTATATATCAATTGGTTATAGCGGAATGAGCGTTTCCTCTCTTTCCGCTGGAACATAAAGCCGAAAGGCGACAAATATCAGTCACCCCCCCCACACACAAGTTCAGCAACTTGCGGTTTTTTTTATTACGTCTGCTCTTAAAACTGAAGAACGACAAAGGGAAACATACTCTACGCGCTAAATCGGCCCCCCATGGGCGGGTTCAGAAAAAGGGAGTCGATAAAGAAAAAAGGGGTCAATAGCTATGATGCCTATTCTTTCATAAGTTTTCGCCGGAAGGGCTAAATAATGGTGAATTACATCTTCTTCCATTTCAACCGTAAGCTATTGCTCACCACGCTTACACTGCTCAGCGCCATGGCTGCCCCTGCAATCATCGGATTTAAAAGGAACCCATTGATGGGATAAAGGATCCCTGCCGCAATGGGAATGCCGATTATGTTATAGATAAATGCCCAGAACAGGTTTTGCTTGATGGTGGCGACGGTTTGCTTAGACAGCCGCATTGCTTGCGGTATCTTGGTGAGGTCGGATGAAATGATGGTCATTTTGGCTACATCCATGGCAATGTCACTCCCTTTCCCCATGGCGATGCTTACATCCGCAGTGGCAAGCGCCGTGCTGTCGTTGATGCCGTCGCCGACCATGGCCACCGTCTTGCCCTGCTGTTGCAGTTCTCTTATAAAATCGGCTTTGTGTTGTGGCAATACTTCCGCCTTATAATGACGGATGCCAGCCTGCTGGGCAATGGCTTTTGCCGTGGCTTCATTGTCGCCGGTCAGCATATAGAGGTCGATGTCCATATCCTGCATCTGGCGGATGGCTTCTACCGATGTCTCTTTGATCTTGTCGGAAATGGCAATCACCGAAAGGGCCTGTTTGCTGTTGGCGAACCAGACAACGGTTTTGGCCTGGCTATCCCATTCTTTGGCTTGCTCCAACAACTCATGGGCAATCGTGACATCGTTTTCCGCCAGTAGTCTCCTATTGCCGGTGAAATAGGTTTCGTTGTTATAATCGGCTTTCACTCCTTTCCCCGTGATACTGTCGAATTTTGTCGGGGAAGTGGGGGCAACGCCGTCCAGATGTCTTACCACCGCCTCTGCCAATGGATGTTCGGATTGTTTTTCGATGCCTGATAAGATATCTTTGGCGGAGTCGTCGTTATTCAGCCATCGGATATCCGTGACTTGTGGCTTGCCCTCGGTGATCGTCCCTGTTTTGTCCAATACGACGGCATTCACTCTCTTCGCCAGCTCAAGGCTTTCGGCGTCTTTGATCAGGATGCCCTGCCCGGCAACTCTCCCTACACCCACCATAATGGCTGTGGGCGTCGCCAACCCCAATGCACACGGACAAGCGATCACCAACACCGTGACGGCTGCCAGCAATCCGTGTACTATACCGTGATCACCACCCAAAATCACCCACAGGATAAATGAAAGGATGGCAATACCGATGACGACCGGCACGAAGATGGCGGCAATCTTGTCAACTAATTTTTGCACGGGCGCTTTGCTCCCTTGCGCATCCTGTACTGTTTTGATGATTTGGGCA
>JBKEBP010000170.1:0-1602 GCA_047973235.1 Suipraeoptans sp.
GTCATATCTCCATAATGAAGATATATTTTTCTTTCTTTATGCATATCTTCAATTAAGTCATCTATATATAGATGTTCTATTCTTCCAGTATTAAAAGTTGAAGATCTTCTTATTATTCCATCAAGTTAAATATGCCCCCCTTAAAAGTATCCCGCCCTTGAGTACGAGTTAAAGGGTATTTTCGCACGGCTAAAGCCGTGTGCTTAATCCGTTCCTTTCATGTTTTTTTACCGTTATATCTGTCCTGTTTTCAGCTTAAAGTTACTCCTGATTTAAAAAAGAGCCTAAAGGCTCTTTATTAGTATGTTATTCTGTTGTTGCTTTTGGTGTTGGTACTGTTTTTTCTCCTAGTAATGATTTTTCTTTATTTGCTAAATATATTTCGTATTCTTTAGCCATTTTTTCATTTTTTCTTCTTTGTTTTTCTTCTGATATATCTTTGAACATTAATTTTCCATCTTCTCTAGTAAAATTATCTGGGTTACTACAGTAAGCTAAGAAATTGGCAGGTGTGCCAAATTTCTTTCTTGTTTCTTCGTCTAAACCTAAGAAAGTTCTTTTTAGTCTAGCTTTTTCATTTTGCCAGTCCTCGAACTCCCAATTGTTTTCATCACCAAAAACAGGAGTTCTTAAAGGTAAATTTTGACCTAGTAATATTTGGTTTATATCACACATAGAAGCATATGCTGAATCTGTTAATGATGGTTCCTTGAATGTAAAGCCTTCATCTGTTTTTTTTCTATCATAGATAGTATTGAATTTAGTAGCCATTATTTCGCCTCCTATATTCTACCAGTAATTAGACTTGGATTTGCCGTTACTGGTAAACTACGTGTTGCTTTTATATCCCAATAAACATTTAGTAACAAGTGGTCTTCTGACGGAGCCGCAAGTATCCTACTGATTGGAGTATTGCATTCTATAAATTCACCGTTGAGTTTAGGCGTATTATTAAATTTTTGTGCTAAGTGCCACGCATCTAGGCTATTGGTTACTCCCGAACGCATTTGACCAGTTATTTTCGATGTTCCTGTTCTTAGTTCTTTATACCTATCTTGATATCCAAATATATCATTATTACCACCTACATTATCGGGAGCTAGATATATCTCTTTGTTTAATACTGTCTGTTCTCCTAAGTTCCAAAATTCTGGGAACATATAATCAAATCTACCTAGTTTAGAGAATTTTCTGTCAAGTCCTTGCTGATATGTTACTTCGCCAGACACACAACCCATTATCATAAGTATTCCGTGTTCCATAGCTGAGATTTCGCAAAGTTTTTCATTTTCTGCTACATATCCGACTGCACTTAGATTTCCTTGTGGCGTTCCTGCTGACTCTGAAGTTTGGGCGATAGGCTCTGCTTGTACATACGTTGTAGTACTTCCTAAGAATTGACTTCTACCTACCAAGAAATCCGGTACAGTAGTTCCGAAGTGTTCTTTCATAAGGTCTATATATAGTTCTCCAGCTCTATTATCGTTTTCCAGTAATACTTGCAAAGCGCTAGCATATCTTAATTGTTCTATTGTTATCCCGGTAACTGCGGACATATCTGCATAAAGTTCCGTCGGATTTCCTTTTCGTGCCGGTTGAAAA
>JBKEBP010000177.1:0-8686 GCA_047973235.1 Suipraeoptans sp.
AGTAATTCTTAGCATAGCTTAAATACTCATTATGACTGAAGAAATGTTGACGGACGTTATAGAGTCCTTGATTATAGAGATTTTTAGCTATATGACTGAGTTCTTTCAGGACCTTATAGTCGCATGCCGAAAGATGTTTCAACTGTTGCTTAACTGTTAAATACAAGAGTTGGTTCACCTCGCTCTCTGTGCTAAATGTATACTATAATAGTAACACAAAATGTCCAAAAGAACAAGCGTTTGGCGTGAATGTTTTGAATCTTTTGATTGTACATGGTTTATGCAAACTCTAAGTTTTAAGAAAAAATCAGCTACGGAACAAAGTGTAATTGTCGTTATAAATATAATTTACCGGCATTCATCTCGCTGCTTGCAGAAGCAGGAGTCTTCTGCCTGGAAATGATAAAATGCTGAATTTTTTGAATAAGTGTAAGGTATCTCATAATACAATAATTGTTGATCGACGTGAAGCGTTAAATAAGGTGCAGTTATCAGGAAAGCTTGCAAATAAAAGGGGATATCGTAAAATACATTTTTCTTTTTATGTATATACTAGATATGGGAATCGCATAAATCGCGATTCCCATATCTAGTATCGTAGGAAGTCTTTGAACGTATTCTCCGACAACCCCTTCTTTGTATTCTACGAATCCGATTGCGAACATGACTTAAGATGCTGCTTTGTCCCATTTGTATTTACTGCTCTTTTTTATATCCACATTTCGGACAGACACCGTTTTCATTCAGAGCGATTCCACATAATGGACATCGGTCAATATCTTTATGATTTTCTAGTCCACTACTTTGGGCATAATCCTGTGACGCACCATTTACTCCACTAGTAAAGGTGAGTTTTGCAATATTGAGCTTATCCTTTAGTAGGTCATAGACTATTTTAATCATACCTTCAACAGTCATTGTCTCTTTGGTAACAACTAATCGACATTCCGGATATGCAGTAGCGAGTTCGGTTTTAAAAGCGGGTCCCTTTTGCTTGTTTCGTGGAGAACCATCTTTAATACCTTGTTTTTCATATACTCCGAGAATTGCAGGAAGTAGTGGGTCATCTTCTCTTAAAATTAGTGCATGATCAAAATTCTGTAGTACTTCCCATGCCGTCTTGTAAATTTCATTACAAGGGAAAACCATATTAACGCCTTCGTTGATACTGTCATCAACCTCAATTGTTAGTATTCCGGTGTGACCATGTAAATACTGTGCTTCGCCTTCAAAGCCATAAAATCTGTGTGCATATTGTAGATCCATTGTTGTAAAACTGCGCATATTGTCTCTCCTCTCAAAATCGTGTTGGGCTTTTGCCTCTATGTTTGGTTGTTGTATTTAAAATTAGTATAGCATCAACATGAAAAAAAAGTGCCTTAAAATTCTCGTTATTAAATAAAGAATATGTGAACAAAATAAAGGCAAAGAATTTTATAATAAACTATTTGTAAAACAATCAGGTATTGTGTTAAATCGCCTATATTATATAATATAAGTAATAACTACGAAGGAGATGATCAAGTGCTATTTTACATAGTTTCAGTGGTGATTATAATTGTTGTTGTGTATATTCTTTTACTTACGATTCCTTTTGTTAATCATAAGTCTGTAAACAAGCATGTTAAAAATACTTTTTATGCTAGTGACTGCTATAGTGATTACACGGGCAGTGAACGAGTTATGCCTATACTTGACTATGAGATGTCAATGGAGATAAATCTTCGCATACTTAATGAAGCAAAAGAAAGAATTATTATTTCTACGTATAAGGTCATGTCGGATGATGCCGGAAAAGACTTTATGGCGGCGGTGATAGAGGCGGCAGACAGAGGCGTTAAAGTTGAGTTTATTGTTAATGGGATTAACGAATTTTTAAATTTGAGAGAGAATAAGTATATCCAGGCTTTTGCAAGGCAAGAGAATATATCCATGTATATTTATAATAAAGTGAGTCTTCTAAAACCTTGGAAAATTCAAGCAGCTCTTCATAGTAAATATGTCATAGTAGATAATACATTTTATACTATGGGTGGAAGAAATATATTTAATTTGTTTATGGGCGATTATGGGGATTATCATAATAAAGACAGTGAAGCACTAGTATATGAAGAAGGAGATATCGAAGGAACTTCATTCGAGGAATTATTAGATTATCATAAGGCAACAAGGAAACTTAAGGATGTTGTCAAATATAATATACGACCTGATTCAGAGGAAATTGCAAAGGCTTGTGTTGAGTTAATAGTGCGAAGAAATTATCTTAGAGAAAAGTATCCAAAGGTATATAAGAGTTTTAACTGGCATGATAATACTTATGCAACAAATAAGCTCACATTACTTACAACATCAGTTGAAGCGATTAATAAGGAACCGATTTTATGGTTCAAGCTAGGTGAGCTTGCTAAATCAGGAAAGGATGTCTCTATATACACTCCCTATATTATAAATGGAAATGAAATGTATAAGGACTTATACGATTTGGTTGAGAATACAGATAGGGTTCAAATTGTAACAAATGCGGTTATAAATGGTGCTAATCCATTTGGATGTTCAGATTATATGAATCAAAAAAGGAAAATACTGGATACAGGTGTTGAGCTATATGAATACAGCGGGGAATTCTCGACTCATATGAAAGCATATGTAATAGATAATAGAATGACAGTACTTGGGTCATCGAATATGGATATGCGTAGTGTTTATCTTGATACAGAGCTTATGCTTGCAATTGATTCCAAAGACATTAATGAAATTGTTAAAGATGATTTTAAAAAAACGCTTACATACTGTAGCAAAGTAACTAAAGATGGTGTAGATTTTTACAATGAAAACTATATTCACAAAGAGATGAAACCGGTCAAAAGAATAATATACCAGTGCATGAGAGTTATAGTGAGGGGCACTAGAAGATTTTTATAGTGTAGTTTTTTACAAACGGCGATGAGCGAAGATGTTCATCGCCGTTTGTGTATTTTCCACAAAGAAAAGAACAAAGTTTGTGGAAAATAGAGAAAACAGATGAAGGGGATTGACAATATCCAACGTAGGATGATAGGATAAGGCTACAAAATACATCTAAAAAGAATAACAAGGAGAAGCATATGAAGGCAAGGAAATGGATTTCCGTAATACTAACGTTAAGTATGGTATGTGTACTGGCAGGATGTGGGACTTCAACTAGTACAGGTGAAGGGGTAAATGAAAACGAGTATCAGAAAATTGAATTAGTGATGGCGGTAAATGGTACAGATATACAGATTGATGCACGTGTGGCTAATAAGTTTGCCGAGCTTGTTTCAGAAGCATCAGGTGGCAATGTAACTATAGCTGTTTACCCGAATGATCAATTAGCAGGAGGGAATGCAACAAAGGGAATTGAAATGATTGCAGGTGGAAGTGTTGACCTGGCTGCATACGCAACATGTGTAATGGCAGTCATTGATGAGCAGTTATCGGTAGCGACCATCCCTTGGGTGTTTGAAGATTATCAGGAAGCGAGGGAAATAATCGATACAACAGGTGGCGACTATTATGCCGGGAGACTGGAAAGTAAAGGTATAACTTTTTTAGGGTCTTACCATAATGGATTTAGACAGATATCAAATAGTAAAAAAGCGGTTGAAACACCAGAGGATGTAAAGGGACTTAAGATAAGAGTTCCCGGTGGAGAAGTATATATGAATTTCTGGAAAGCTTTTGAAGCGGATCCGGTAGCGATGAGTTGGAGTGAAGTTTTCACAGCCATTCAACAGGGAACTATAGATGGACAGGAAAATGGAGTTAGTATCACTAAATCAGCGAAAATGAATGAAATACAAGATTATATGACAATATGGAACTATACATATGAAAATAATCTATTTGTTGCAAACACTCAAGTATGGGAAAGTTTGGATGAGAACACTAGAGAGTTGCTTTCAGAAAAAGCAAGTGAGGCTTGCGAATGGGGAAGAGACACAGTAGAGAGTGAAGAGAGTGAATTAATAGCACAGTTTGTTGCAGAGAACATACAGGTAACGGAGCTTAACGCAGAAGAGTTAGCACCTTTTAAAGAAGTGATAGAACCTGTTAAACAAATGTTTATTGAAAAGTATGGCGAGGAAGCTTGTACAGCATTTGGAATTGAATAGAAAAATAAAGGATGAGGAGGACGCTTATGCGTATATTAAATAAGATAGAAGAGATTATTGCAGGTACTTGCTTAATAATAATGACAATTCTTACATTTGCAAATGTTGTATCAAGATATTTATTTAGTGCTTCATTTTCTTTTTCAGAAGAGATAACGACATATTTATTTGTATTACTCAGTCTTATGGGAACAGCAATTGCTGCAAAACGGGGAGCGCATCTAGGACTTAGTATTATAACGGATGCAGTTGGACCTAAGACGGAAAAAATACTACGACTAATAGGATATGGGGTGTCAACAATATTCTGCGGAGCCATTTTTTATTATGGGATTCTGATGGTTGCAAATCAAAGAATGCTAGGACAAGTAACAGCAGGTATGCAGTGGTCGGAATGGATATTTGGATCTTTCGTACCTATAGGAGCTTTTTTTGCAACAATGAGATTCTTACAAGTATTTATAATTGAGATTAAAACAAAACCTGAAATTAAAGACAAAAAAATGCAAGAGGAGGTGAGTGAATAATGATAGGAGCAGTATTATTTATTTCGTTTGCAGTCCTACTGCTAATTGGAGCACCTATTGCAGTTTGCCTTGGTGTATCAAGTGTAGCAGCTATGATAGTACAAGGTGCAGGTCGGCCCCTAGAAACAATTATGAGCAGTCTTCCAATGATAGTGTCTGCATCAACCAGCAAATTCGTTTTACTAGCAATTCCATTTTTTATATTTGCGGGAAACATAATGGAAAAGGCCGGTATATCAGGAAAGCTTATCGCTCTTGCAGAAGCATGTGTTGGTCATATTAGAGGTGGATTAGCTATCGTGTGTGTTATAGTTGCATGTTTCTTTGCTGCTATCTCAGGTTCAGGACCGGCTACGGTTGCAGCACTTGGAGTAATTGTAGTACCGGCAATGATAAAGTCGGGCTATAAACCGGCATTTGCGGCAGCATTAATGGCAGCAGCCGGGGCGATAGGAGTAATCATTCCACCGTCAATTACATTTGTTGTTTTTGGTTCAATAGCAGATGCATCAATAGGTGATTTGTTTAAAGCAGGTCTTATACCAGGGTTAATAATGGGTGCCGCATTGCTATTAGTGGCACTGATTGTTGGAAGAAAGTCAGATTTGAAAACACTTCCAAAGGCATCCGGTAAAGAGAGATGGATAGCATTTAAAGATTCATTTTGGGGACTAATGATGCCGGTTATTATTCTTGGCGGTATATACGGAGGAATATTCACACCTACAGAAGCGGCAGCAGTTGCAGTAGTATATGGATTGTTTGTAGGAATATTTATTTATAAACAAGTAAGGGTAAAAGAGTTTTACAACATAATTACGGATACGATATCTACAACAGCAACGGTAATGTTTATAACAGCAGCAGCTAGTTTATTTGCATATGTGCTAACAAGAGCCCGCCTAGATGTAGCGATAAGCACCGGATTGGAAGCACTAACGGGAGGAAGTGTAATCATTTTCTTCATAATAATAAATATTATCCTATTAATTGCAGGATGTTTTCTGGATTCTACATCTGCATTATATATATTCACACCACTTTTTGTACCGGTAGCACAGGCACTTGGCATAGACATCATCCACTTAGGTGTGGCAATGATCGTTAACCTTGCAATTGGATTATTTACACCACCGGTTGGAGTTAACCTATACGTGGCCTGCGGAGTAGGTAAGGTAAATTTAAAGCAGATTTCAAAAGCAGTTATTCCGCTAATTGTAGCGGCACTTATAGTACTGTTACTAATAACGTATATACCAAAGATATCAACATTTTTACTCTAAGACATTAATTCAAAAGAAAGAAGGGAAATCATGGATAAATTAAATGTGAAACAGCTTGAAAAGCAAAGCATAGAACTTAAGAAAAAAGTTATTACAATGATTCATCAAGCAAAATCGGGACATCCGGGTGGCTCATTATCAGCAGCTGACTTTATAACGGCAGCATACTTTAGCGAAATGAACATAGATCCTAAAGAACCGAGATGGGAGGATCGTGACAGATTTGTATTATCTAAAGGCCATGTATGCCCGATTCAATATGCGGCACTAGCAACACTTGGATATTTTGACGAATCTATATTATCAACACTTCGTCAAGAAGGGTCAATACTCCAAGGCCACCCGGATATGAAGAAATGCCCGGGAATTGATATTTCTACAGGGTCACTTGGTCAAGGACTTGCCTGCGGAGTAGGTATGGGTATAGCTGCAAAGAAGGATAATAAAGACTATAGGGTATTTGTAGTGGTTGGAGATGGTGAATGCCAGGAAGGTGAAATATGGGAAGCCACTCAAACAGCATACAAATATCAACTGGATAATTTGATAGTGTTTGTAGATAATAACAACTTACAACTTGACGGAATCACAGACGTAGTAATGCCTAACTTAAATTTAGGAAAGAAATTTGAAGCATTTGGCTTTGACACATATTCAATAGATGGACATAACATGCAGGAGATTGTAAACACATTTGATAGAATTCGCATGACACAAAATGGAAAACCTAAGTGTATCTTTGCAAATACTGTAAAGGGAAAAGGCATATCATACATGGAGAATCAATGTGGATGGCACGGTGTAGCACCAAATGAAGAAGAATACAAACTAGCAATGAAAGAGCTTGACGAACAGCTCTTGGCAGTATAAGGAGGTTTCTAATGAGCGAAATAAAGAAAGCGACCAGAGACGGATTTGGAGAAGAAATAGTTAAGCTTGGAAAGAAAGACAATGACATATACGTTGTAGATGTTGATATAGGTAAATCATGTAAAACAGGAGATTTTAGATGTGAATTACCGAATCAATATTTAAATGTAGGTATAGCGGAACAAAATGCAGCAGGTGTTGCAGCTGGTCTGGCTACTTGTGGAAAAGTTCCATTTGTTGTAACTTATGCAGTGTTTGGGTCACTGCGTATGTTGGAAATGATAAGACAAGAAATCTGTTATACAAACTTAAATGTTAAAATAGCATGCTCACATGGTGGAGTAACACCTGCTAATGATGGAGCAAGCCATCAAAGTATCGAAGATATGGGAGTTCTTAGAACAATACCTAACATGACAGTTTTAATGCCGGCAGATTACCATGCAGCTAAGAAACTGGTTGCCGCTTCAGCACAGTATGACGGTCCTGTTTACCTACGCTTTACGCGAGATGCTGTTCCGGTAATATATGATGAAGACACTCACTTTGAAATAGGCAAAGCATATGAACTCCAAGATGGTAAAGATGTCGCAATTATTGCCAATGGTGATACCGTAAATATAGCTATTAAAGCAGCTAAAGAACTAGAAGTACAAGGGATATCGGTAAAACTACTTGATATGCACACTATAAAGCCTTTAGATGAGAAAGCAGTTCGTGAATGTGTAAGTAAAATAGGTAAAATCATTACAGTTGAAGACCACAATATTATGAATGGACTAGGTAGTGCGGTAAGCGAAGTAGCAGCAGATATGGGTAATGCTACGGTAAAAAGAATTGGAATTAGAGACCAATTCGGACAATCTGCACCCTATGAGAGATTATTGGAAATGAATGGAATAACAGTTAAAGATATTGTAAAAACAGCACAGGAATTAGTAAAATAGTAGGAGGAAATATAATGTTAGATTTTGATGGACAAGTAGTAGTAGTTACAGGAAGCGGATCACCTAAGGGGATTGGTAGAACTATAGCTAATGCCTTTGCAGGTCAAAAAGCAGCCGTTATAGTTGCAGACATTAATGAAGAAGGCGTAAATGATACAGTTAAAGAAATTAAGAAAAATGGTGGTGAAGCCATGGGAGTTACTGTGAATGTAACTTCTCCGGAATCTGTTACCAAGATGGTTGATGATGTAATGAACGCATATGGAAGACTGGATGTACTTGTTAATAATGCGGGTATATCACAGAAGGTAACTGTTGAAGATATGAAGCTTGAGGATATGAGAAGGATATTTGAAGTAAATGTATATGGACTCATTCTAACTACACAGGCATGTATGAAGCCAATGCGAGAGAATAAATACGGAAGAATCGTAAATCTGTCATCAGTATCCGGAAAAAGAGGTGGCGGTGTATTTGGAGGTGCTCATTACTCAGCATCGAAAGCTGCTGTATTAGGTTTTTCTAAGAACCTATCTAGAGAGATTTCAGTGGAGGGTATTACAATCAATAGCGTGTGTCCGGGGCTCATTAATACAGAAATTTGGAAATCATTACCGGAAGAAGATGCTAAGAAGGTTATAGACGGTATTCCTATGGGAAGACCCGGAGAGACTAAAGAGGTAGCTGATACGATACTATTCCTTGCATCTAAAGAAGCTTCATATATTACAGGTGAAGAAATTGATATAAATGGTGGTTCACATATGGATTAGAAAACTATCTATAATTAATTTGAGTAAACATAATGGGGCTGTCGGGAAATAGGGCAGATTCCAAAATAGGGAGATGATAACTCGAAAACGAGTTATCATCTCCCTAAAACTTTATAAAAAGAGAAAAAAAGTGGCTAATTTCAACCACTTTTT
>JBKEBP010000229.1:0-2877 GCA_047973235.1 Suipraeoptans sp.
TCCTATGATTTAGGTGACTTAACAAGAGCAGCACTTCTTATGGATCTAGACCGAGTGATTGTTGGTGAAGTAAAAGAAGGATCAGAAGCCTCTGGGCTCTCCAAAGCATCTATGACAGGACATAAGTGCTGGACTTCTGTTCATGGAGAAAGCTGTGAAATGGCAGTGGATAAGATGGCAGATTATATCTGTCAGGCAACTGGCTATTCCACAAAGGATTCCTTAAAACAGTTACAGGGATTTGAATATGTTGTGCACTTAAAGGATTTTCGGATTGATGAAGTAATCAGAATCAGTGGATGGGACAAAGAACATGAAGAATTAAAATATGAGCAGGTCTATCCATTTGAAAGGGAGTGTATCTAGGATGAAAAAGAGAAAGAAGATAAATCCATTGTTTATTGTAGGGATTATAGTGGCAGTAATTATCGTAATCGTTGTTATCTGTAACATTTTTGGAATCAATCTCTTTGCAACTTTAAGTGGTGAATCTGCAGGAAAGCCGACTAGCTTTTCAAGTGTAAATGATCTTGAGAGTGGAAAAGCCTATGTATGGCATCATGAAGGCGGGAGTATTGAAGAAGATTTAGAGTCAGGCAGTGATACATCCATATTTTTTACCTGCATTAAAGGTGATTACAACTTTAAAAATAAAGAAAAAGAAGAGGCAATCGAATATCCTAGAAGCATCTGGGTATCGTCAGAAGAGGATGATACCATTCCAACAGTTACAAAAGATGACTTATTAATTTATGTATCAAGTACAGAAGTGCCGGATGGGATTTTGTTTGAACGGTTTGCAGATTATGGATACAGCATAGGGATTTCAAATATGATCGCAGATGGTGGAGGACATTATTATATTGAGTATGCAGCAGTAGATGAGGATGATTATAAGCACTATGTGGATATGAATTCTGATGCTGCACAGGTCAGTGAGTTAGAACCAATTACAAAGCTTTATCTGGATCAGGTGGGAAATATAAAAGTTGACGAAGAAACGGTATCGGATGGTGGAAGTGTATTAGGACTAACAAAGGATAAATCTTATATATGTGAGTTCTACACAGGTACTTTTTATCAGGATTTTAAGTTGACAGCAAACATACACAGTTTTTCTAGCCTGGAGCGATTTACCAGTTATGATTATGAATTCATGCACAGCAATTTCATTGTGATTTCGATTCCAGAGTATTTTAAGAGTGGATACTATTTTGTAAATGGAGTAGGGCTATTTCGTTATGTTGCAGAAGCAGATGAAAGTATTTATAACGGTGAAGCATATGATGAAAACATTGACTGGAACGATCCGATTATTGTCTACAACGAAAATGGTGAAATAATTGAAAATCCAAGTGATTCAGAGTTTGTGACACCAAGCAGTGAATTAGAGCAGTCTGATCCAGGAATAGATGAGGAAGTTGAAGGGGTAGATGAAACAACAGAGCAAGGAGAGGAGGCAGATGGGTCATGAAAGAATTCATAGGAAGTAATTGGAGCTGGGGCATATTGTTCTTACTGATCTTTATCTTATTTTTAGTCTTACATAAAAGATTTAAGGAACGAAATGTCTGGGGGAGCATTGTAAAGAAGTATAGGGAAAACACCGATCAAAAGATCTTAAGTGAAGCAGAGTTTGTAACAAAATTTGGAAGCATTGAGAACAATTCGCTGCTCTATAAGTTAGATAGACTGATACTGACTAGTGGGATTCATAAGTACATGCCGCATTTTAATGGAGAGGCATTCTTGGTAGCAATGTTCGCATTAGGCGTTGCAGGATTCTTTGAGGGAAGCATTTTATTTTCTAATATTTTTGTAGCAATCTTTCTAGCAGCAGCACAGGTGGTGGGATTCTATATTTTCATTAAAGCTCTGTCCGGTAAGACTTACAATGCCATTGAAGATAGTACTGCAATTTTTATATCCATCCTATCTAATCATGCAAAGGGCAGCAGTGATATTGTGACCATTATGCAAAAGACAGCAGTTTCTTTAAATGGACCGATTCGAACTATGGTGGAGAAATTTATTGCAGACTGTGAAAGTACCAGTAATATTGATATCGCATTTGACTATATGAAAGAGTCTGTTGATAACAGGCAGTTACAAACGATTTTTATGAATCTAAAGAATTGTATGCATTACCAGGCGAACTATGAGGAAGTGTTGGTTCAGATGATGGGGCAGGTGGCAGCAGGTTTATCTGCCAGAGAAGATAGAAAGAATATTTTGTTTTCCATGAAGATGACCTTGATAGTAATTTCTGTTACAGCAGTGATTATTGTGTGGCTCATTGGAGCAGGACTTGAAATTGATGTGAAGGGCTCCCTTATAGGAAATATAGCGGGACAGGCACTGCTTTGCATCACAGGATTTCTATATTTATTAGTTGGAACCAAGATGTTTGGAACAGATAGGTAAGGAGGTGGAAGGATTGATTGGATTTTTAGTAGCAGTACTATTTGTAGCAGTATTTGTATCCGTTCAAGGAGTTGTATTTTTGTTAAAAGGAACCACACCTGCAAGGGAAGCTACAAATAAAATGAAAAAAATAAAGCATTCTTCTGTAGTGACAAGGTTCGTGCTGGAAAAGCAGTTATCACTTAAGAAGATGGGAGCAGGTATTTTATTAAAGGATCAGATGACGGTAAGTCAGTGGTATTTATATAAAGCTCTAATGGCAGGTTTGTTTGGAATGATCTGTGGATTTATTACAGGCGGTGTCATTCGGTCGGAGTTTGCAAAGCCGTTAACGATTTTTGTTGTTGTGATTGGATGGTTGTTCCTAGATATTATACTGCGTGTACAGAATAAGTCGTCCAATGACGAGATGATGCCAGATATTATGGAAATGAGCAGAAGTGTATTGTATGC
>JBKEBP010000251.1:0-29553 GCA_047973235.1 Suipraeoptans sp.
GATGGAACTGTTGAAATTAAAAGTATTGCAAGAGAAGCTGGTAGTAGGTCAAAAATAGCTGTTTGGTCAAATGATCCTGATGTAGATCCTGTTGGTGCATGTGTAGGAATGAATGGAGCTAGAGTAAATGCTATAGTTGAAGAGCTTCGAGGTGAAAAAATCGACATTATTAATTGGTCAGATAATCCGGCTATTTTAATCGAAAATGCGCTTAGTCCTGCAAAAGTTATTTCAGTAATGGCCGACCCTGACGAAAAAACTGCAAGCATAATCGTACCTGATTATCAGTTATCACTTGCAATCGGTAAAGAGGGACAAAATGCAAGATTGGCAGCTAGACTGACCGGCTTTAAAATAGATATTAAGAATGAAACTCAGGCTATTGAGTCCGGAGAACTTCCGGAGAATTACATGGAATATTCTGAAGGAGTTTTTGAAGAAGAAATGTATGACGATGATTACGATGAAAACGAAAAGTATGAAGCTGAATACGAGGATGCGGATGAAGAAAACGAAGAATAAAAAAATTCCAATGAGAAAATGCGTAGGATGCCAAGAGCTGAAAAATAAAAGCGAAATGATAAGAATAGTAAAAACAGAGGATGAAGGATTTCTTCTTGATGATACGGGAAAGAAAAACGGACGTGGAGCCTATATCTGCCCAAACATTTCATGTCTGGAGCTTGCACTTAAAACAAGAGGCTTGGAGAAATCATTTAAATGTACTATTCCTGAAAAAGTATACGAGACTTTGTTGGAGGCGATGAAATCAATTGATGACAAATAAAGCATTATCAATGATTGGACTAGCTACAAAAGCCGGAAAAACAGTAAGTGGTGAGTTCATGACTGAAAAGGTAATCAAGACTAATCAAGCTAAGATGATTATAGTAGCAGAAGATGCATCAGATAATACGAAAAAAATGTTTAGAAATATGTGCGAACATTATAAGGTGCCTATGTATATAAGTTTCAGCAAAGAAGAATTAGGAAGAGCCTGTGGAAAGAGTTTTAGAGCATCAATAGCAATTATGGATGAAGGCTTTTACAAATCAATAGTGAAATACCCGAAAACTAAATAAGGAGATTAATATGTCAAAAATCAAAATACATGAATTGGCGAAAGAACTCAACACTCAAAGTAAAGACCTTGTTGAATTCTTTGGCAAGAAAAATATAGAAGTAAAGAATCATATGAGTAGTGTTGAGGATAGTGCTGCTGATATGGCTAGAAAATCATATACAAAAGCCCCTGAAAGCAAAGTGTCAAACGAGACTTCGAATGATGCTTCTAAAGAAGTGCCGAAATCAGCACCTAAGGAAGAAGCACCTAAGAAGAATATCGTCCATGTTTTCAGACCACAAAACACTCAAAATGCTCCAAAGCAAGGGCAAAGAAGACAAGGTACAACTAGTGGGACAGCACGTCCTACTCATGGAAAGCCAATACAGGCAAATAATGGACGACCTATTAAGGAAGAAGTTAAAAGACCTATAGGTGACAGACCATCTAGTGAGAGGCCACAAGGGGATAGAACACAAGCTACTAGACCATCAGGCGATAGACCTCAAGGTAATAGGCCACAAAGTGATAGACCGCAAGGCAATAGACCTCAAAGTACCAGACCGCAAAATGACAGACAACAGGGCAACCGCCCGCAAGGTAACAGACCTTATAACAACAGACCTCAAGGTGATAGAACTCAAGATAACAGGCCTTATAGTGATAGACCGCAAGGTAACCGTCCACAAGGTGATAGACCTCAAGGCAATAGACCTCAGGGTGACAGGCCTCAAGGCAATAGAACTCAAGGTAATAGGCCTCAAGGTGATAGGCCACAAGGCAATAGAAACTATGGTAACCGTCCACAGGGCGATAGACCTCAAGGTGACAGACCTTATGGCAATCGACCTCAAGGTGATAGACCTTATGGAGACAGAAATCGTCAAGCGGGAGCGGGAAATAGAAACGGACAAGGTCAAAACAGACCGACTGATACATCAACTGCGGTAGTTGCAAAACCATCCAAAGGACGTAACAAAGGAAAAGATGATTTTAAAAAGAAAACTGAACATAACAATTATCATAACAACCACGGAAATAAAAAAGGCAAGTTAGAGCAATTGACCCCTCTTGAGAAGCCAAAAGCAAAAGAGCAAAAGGTTGAAGAAGAAATCAAATCAATTACTATACCTGAAATCCTTACAATTAAAGAATTGGCAGAGAAGATGAAAATAGTTCCTTCTGTTATTGTTAAGAAACTATTTCTTCAAGGAAAGGTTGTTACTGTTAATCAGGAAGTGGATTATGCAACAGCAGAAGAAATTGCATTAGAATTCGACGTATTATGTGAGCAAGAAGTTAAAGTCGATGTTATAGAAGAGCTTTTAAAAGAAGACGAGGAAGATGAGAGCACTATGGTTAAACGCCCTCCTGTAGTTAGTGTTATGGGGCATGTTGATCATGGGAAAACCTCACTACTTGATGCAATAAGAAATACTAATGTAATCGAAAAAGAAGCAGGTGGTATCACACAACATATTGGAGCTTACATGGTTAATGTAAATGGTGAGAAAATCACTTTCCTTGATACACCGGGACATGAAGCATTCACTGCCATGCGTATGCGTGGTGCTAATTCTACAGATATTGCAATACTTGTTGTTGCAGCAGATGATGGTGTTATGCCACAGACTGTAGAAGCTATTAATCATGCAAAGGCTGCTGAAATAGAAATAGTTGTTGCTATTAACAAGATGGATAAACCGGGAGCAAATATCGACAAAGTAAAGCAGGAATTAGCTGAATATGAACTTATCCCTGAAGACTGGGGTGGAAGTACAATATTCGTACCTGTTTCAGCCAAAACAGGTGAAGGTATTGATACTTTAATGGAAATGATCCTTTTAACAGCAGAAGTACTTGAACTTAAAGCTAATCCTAATAGAAAAGCAAGAGGACTTGTAATTGAAGCTGAACTTGACAAAGGAAAAGGCTCAGTAGCAACAATACTTGTACAAAAAGGCACACTTCACGTCGGTGACCATATAGCAGCGGGGTCAGCGCATGGTAAAGTAAGAGCAATGATGGATGATAAGGGTAAGAGAGTAAAATCCGCCGGACCATCCACACCGGTTGAAATTCTCGGACTAAATGGTGTACCTAATGCCGGGGAAGTCTTTGTTTGTTGCGATACAGATAAAGAAGCAAGAAGTTTTGCTGAAACATTTATCTCACAAGGAAAAGAAAGACTACTTGATGATACTAAATCAAAAGTCTCTTTAGATGATTTATTTGAGCAAATCAAGGAAGGAAACCTTAAAGAACTGGGCATAGTAATAAAAGCTGATGTGCAAGGTTCGGTTGAAGCTTTGAAGCAAAGTCTTCTCAAGATTTCAAATGACGAAGTTGTAGTTAAGATTATCCATGGCGGTGTTGGTGCCATCAATGAATCCGATGTTATTTTGGCATCGGCATCAAATGCTATTGTTATAGGATTTAATGTAAGACCGGATGCTTCGGCTAAGGAAACAGCAGATAGAGAAGGTGTTGATATTAGACTTTATAGAGTAATATACAGTGCGATTGAAGACATCGAATCAGCTATGAAAGGCATGCTTGATCCAATATTTGAGGAAAAAGTTCTTGGTCATGCAGAAGTTCGTCAGACATTTAAAGCGTCAGGCGTTGGAACGATTGCAGGTAGCTATGTTCTTGACGGCACGTTTGAAAGAGGTTGCTCAGTACGTATAACCAGAGATAATGACGTTATATTTGATGGTCTACTTGCTTCATTAAAGAGATTTAAGGATGATGTAAAAGAAGTTAAAGCAGGTTATGAATGTGGACTTGTATTTGAAAACTTTAACGATATTAAAGAGGAAGACAAAGTAGAAGCTTATAAAATGGTTGAAGTGCCAAGGTAGGGGTTGATTTTCATGAAAAAAAGAAGTATTAAAAATATTCGTGTAAATAGCGAAGTTGCTCAAGCACTTACTACGATAATACGTGGGGTAAAAGACCCCCGTGTTTCGCAGTGGGCATCGGTAATCAGTGCCCAGGTTGCTCCTGATTTAAAGACAGCAAAGGCATATGTAAGTGTTCTTGGTGATGAAAAAGCAAAAGAAGATACAATAAAGGGCTTACATAGTGCAAGTGGTTATATAAGAAGAGAACTTGCAAAAACTCTTAATTTACGTAATACACCCGAGATACAGTTTATACTAGATGAATCAATTGAATATGGTGTGGAAATGTCCAAAAAAATTGATGAAGTAAATAAGAGTATAAATACGAGAGATGAAGGTGAATAGAATGCAAAGCAGTATTCTAAATGAGATTTTAAAAAATGTTAGTACTATTGCTATAGGAGGACATATTAGACCGGATGGAGATTGTGTCGGTTCAGTTATGTCTATGTATCTTTATTTAACAGAAAATTACAAGAATATAAAAGTAGATGCATATTTGGAAGATTTTTCGGACACATTTTTATTTATTCATAACATATCTAATATTAAGCATGAAATCACTACTAAAGAAACATATGATTTATTTATATGTCTGGATTGTGGTGATATAGATCGACTGGGATTTTCGACAGAACTTTTCAAAAACGCTAAGAACACCCTTTGTATAGATCATCATATTAGTAATGATTCGTTTGCAACCACAAATTATATTTTCCCGGATGCAAGTTCTACATGTGAATTAGTCTTTGATTTATTTGAAAAGAAAAAAATATCGAAATATACAGCGGAATCACTTTATTTAGGGTTAGTACATGACACAGGAGTTTTTCAATATTCTAATGTTTCATCCTCTACCCTTGAAGCAGCAGCATTTTTGATAAAATTAGATATCAATGCATCAAAAATTATTAATGATACATTTTATGCAAAGACCTTTATTCAAAATAAAATACTTGGAAGAGTATTGGCTGATAGTTTCTTAATGCTTGATGGGAAAATAATAGTTGGAATCGTATCTACTGATATTATGAAAGAATATGACGTTAAGCCAAAGGATTTGGATGGAATAGTAAGTCAATTAAATGTAACAAAAGGTGTCGAGCTTGCAATTTTTATGTACGAATTGAGTGATGGTGAATATAAGGTGAGTCTTAGATCTTCAGATAAGATTGATGCTAATATGATAGCCGGTTATTTCGGTGGTGGCGGTCATCAAAAGGCTGCAGGTTTTAGTATGGTCGGTGATAGCCTAGATATTGTTTCTAATATTACAAAGTTTGCATGTGAGCAATTAGGATGTTAATCGGAGAATTATGATAAACGGAATTTTAAATGTAAAAAAAGAAAAAGACTATACGTCTCATGATGTAGTCGCTAAACTTAGAGGTATAGTTGGTCAAAAGAAAATTGGACATACAGGCACACTTGATCCAAATGCAACAGGAGTTCTTCCCGTTTGCCTTGGCAAAGCAACTAAAGTATGTGATCTTATCACTGATAAAGATAAAACATACAAAGCCTGTGCACTTCTGGGATTAATAACCGACACACAAGATATATCCGGCAATGTTATTAGTAGAGGTGACGTCTCAGTAATTAAAGAAGATGATGTGGTGACTGCTTTTGAAAAATACATTGGAGAATATATGCAGATACCACCTATGTATTCTGCAGTTAAAATAAATGGCAAAAAACTATATGAATATGCAAGAGAAGGTAAAGAAATTGAACGAAAGTCAAGAAAAGTGTTAATCTATGATCTTCATGTTGATAAAATTGATTTACCGAGAGTTTTCTTTACAGTAACATGTTCTAAGGGGACTTATATTAGAACATTATGCCATGACATAGGGATGGATTTGACTTGTGGTGCTGTCATGGAAGAATTGGAAAGAACTCAAGTTATGGATTTTAATTTAAATGACAGCGTTACCCTAGATGAAATTAGTGAATATGTTAAAGCAGATAAATTGAACGATATTTTGTTACCAGTTGATTATGTATTTGTTAAGTATCCCAAGGGCAATATTGTTGAAGGCAAGGAACAGTTGGCATATAATGGCAATAGGTTAAAGAAACGAGATATTATTACTGATGAAAGTAAATTGTTAGAAGGCAATAAAATACGAATATATGATAAAAACAATGATTTTGTTGGTATTTACATATATAAAAATCAGGAATATGCACTTGTTAAAATGTTTTATAATTTGAATGGACAAATGAGATGAAATATTACAAAAGTTTAGATGAATATAGTGAAACAAAAGACTCAGTGCTAACAATAGGTAAATTCGATGGACTTCATAAGGGTCATATGCTTCTTATTAACGATATAATTAAAATCAGTAAGTCGAGAAATTTGATTAGTACCGTGTGTACAATGGATTTTGAATCGCATTGGAAGTCAAAAGGAATAAATCCGAATATATTAATGACCAAAAGAGAGAAAAGCGAATACTTGGATGGGAAAGTGGACTGTTTAGCAGTAGCTATTTTTAATGAAACATTTATGAAAATGAATGCTGAAACATTTATTAGAGAAGTTATTGTCTCCAAATTTCATGCGAAAGTTGTAGTTGTAGGTTCAGATTTCAGATTTGGATACAACAAATGTGGAGATGTTACCGTTTTACAGAATTTTGAAGAAAAATATGGATATGAAACAATTGTAGTAGGTAAAATGCAGTATGATAATCGAGAAGTAAGTAGTTCATATATAAAGGAGCTGATAGAAGGCGGTGATATTGAAACTGCAAATACATTGCTTGGTTATAAGTATTCATATGAGGGTATTGTAAGTAAAGGTAATCGAATAGGTAGAACGCTTGGATTTCCTACTATCAATGTATACCCTGATAAACAAAAACTCTTACCTCCTTTTGGAGTATATGTTGTAAAGGTGTTTATTAGAGGAATCTGGTATAATGGAATTGCAAACTTAGGTGTTAAACCCACAATAAATACTAATTCCGATACAATTATTGAAAGCTACTTGTTTGATTATAACGAAGATGCTTATGACGAAGAAGTCATTATTAGCCTTTTAGACTACAGACGTCCTGAGAAGAAATTTGCTTCACTCGAAGAGATGAAAAAACATGTGGATAAAGACATTGAATATGGCAAAAAGTACTTTACAAGTTGTGTTTTGTCGTGATATACTACCACAGTACATTAGCCCGTGTTCGGTAGATGGATTCTCCAACCGCTACTTAATATGAGGCGATTTATTAGAAAAAGGAGGAAATTATTATGATTTCAAAAGAAATGAAAGAAGATATTATCAAAACCTATGGCAAAACAGAAGGAGATACAGGTTCTCCTGAGGTACAAATTGCTATATTAACAGCAAGAATCAACGACTTAAATGATCATTTTAAAGCAAATCCAAAAGATCATCATTCAAGAAGAGGACTACTAAAAATGGTTGGTCAAAGAAGAGGACTGCTTGCTTATTTAAAGAAGAAAGATATTGCTAGATATCGTATATTAATTGAACAATTAGGATTACGTAAATAGTAATTATTGCGACCGGTATATTACCGGTCGCTTTTCATTTTACAAAGTCAAAATCTACTTCCATTTAGACTTTGCTTTAATAGGTGTCATATGATATAATGTCAACGTTATGTGCACGCATATATAACCGAGACCACTGAAAAGTATATTTGTTAAAATATGTTTTTCAGTTGTTTCGGAAAAGAAGCGTGTAAACTGCTCAATGAAGAATAGGAGAAAAATATGTATAAGAAATTTGAAATGGACCTAGCGGGTAGAAAACTTCGTATTGATGTAGACCGTGTGGGTAAACAAGCAAATGGTGCTGTACTTATGCACTATGGTGACACAGTAGTATTGTCAACTGCAACAGCTTCTGAAAAACCTAGAGAAGGAATAGACTTCTTTCCGCTTAGCGTAGAATACAATGAAAGATTATACGCAGTAGGTAAAATTCCCGGAGGATTTAACAAAAGAGAAGGAAAAGCATCAGAGAATGCGGTTCTTACATGTCGTGTAATTGACAGACCTATGCGACCTCTTTTTCCTAAAGATTATAGAAATGATGTCACTTTAGAAAATTTAGTTATGAGTGTTGATCAAGATTGCTCACCTGAGCTAACTGCAATGATTGGTTCTGCAATAGCTACCAGTATATCTGACATTCCGTTTGATGGTCCTTGTTCAACAACAATGGTTGGTCTAGTTGATGGAGAATTAGTATTTAATCCTACCGCATCACAAAAAGCAACTAGTGACTTATCGCTTACAGTAGCATCAACAAAAGAAAAAGTAGTTATGATTGAAGCTGGTGCAAATGAAGTTGATGAAGATAAAATGATTGAGGCTATATATGCTGCTCACGAACTGAACCAAAAGGTAATCGAGTTTATTGATGGTATAGTAGCTGAATGTGGTAAAGCTAAGCATACTTATCAAAGTCAAGCAATACCTGAAGAGCTGTTTGATGAAATTAAAAAGATTGTAACTCCTGAAGAAATGGAAGTTGCAGTATTTACTGATGAAAAGCAAGTGAGAGAAGATAATATTAGAACTATTACTGATAAGCTAGAAGAAGCATTTGCTGATAATGACGAATATTTAAGTGTTCTTTCTGAGGCTATATATCAATATCAGAAAAAAACTGTAAGAAAAATGATTTTAAGAGATCATAAACGTCCTGATGGAAGAGCTATAGACCAGATAAGACCACTTGCAGCAGAATTAGATTTACTTCCAAGAGTTCATGGCTCAGCGATGTTTACTCGTGGACAAACACAAATTTGTACAATTACTACACTTGCACCTTTATCAGAGGCACAAAAGCTTGATGGACTTGATGAGGCTGAAACAAAGAAAAGGTATATGCACCAATACAATTTCCCTTCATATTCCGTTGGTGAAACCAGACCTTCAAGAGGTCCCGGACGCCGTGAAATTGGACATGGAGCATTAGCTGAGAAGGCACTGGTTCCGGTACTGCCAAGTGAATCAGATTTTCCATACGCAATTCGTACTGTATCAGAGACATTTGAATCCAATGGTTCTACATCACAAGCATCTGTTTGTGCATCTTCAATGTCACTTATGGCTGCAGGAGTACCAATCAAGTCTGCAGTAGCAGGTATATCAGCCGGGTTGGTTACGGGCGATAATGATGATGATTATCTTGTACTCACAGATATTCAAGGACTAGAAGATTTCTTTGGAGATATGGACTTTAAAGTAGCTGGTACACACAAAGGTATAACAGCTATTCAAATGGATATTAAAATCCATGGACTAACAAGACCTATAGTTGAAGAGGCTATTAGAAATACGAAAAAAGCAAGAACTTTTATATTAGACGAAGTTATGAATAAATGTATTTCAGAAGCTCGTACAGAAGTAGGACAGTATGCCCCTAAGATTATTCAAATGCAAATAGATCCTCAAAAAATCGGTGATGTAGTAGGTCAAAGAGGAAAGACTATTAACGCTATAATTGATATGACAGGCGTAAAAATTGATATTACTGATGAAGGTATCGTTTCAGTAATGGGCGTAGAAAAAGAAAGTATGGATGAAGCAATGAAGATTATTGCAACAATAGTTACTGACTTCGAAGCCGGCATGGTGCTGGAAGGAAAGGTCGTAAGTATTAAAGACTTTGGTGCTTTTGTTGAGTTTGCTCCGGGAAAAGAAGGAATGGTCCATATTTCAAAGATATCTAAAGAAAGAATCAAGAAAGTTGAAGATGTTCTTTCAATAGGAGATGAAGTTAAGGTGGTTTGCCTTGGTAAAGATAAGATGGGCAGAATGTCATTTAGTATTAAAGATGTAGCCGAATAAAAAAGAAATATTTCTTTAAAGTGAAATGCTCGTAAAGTCGCTAAAACAACTTTACGAGCATTTTATATTTACTTAAAAGAAACATCTATAACCGTTATTTCGGACTTAGTGCCTACACGCATATTTGGTCCGAATACTCCGACTCCGGATGTTGTTATATTAGTCATATTGTCATATTCTGTCAGGCCATATGGATTATCCCAAAACAAATGAATTGTTAAGTTTCCGGGAAACATCTGACCATCATGGGTGTGCCCTGCCAATTGCAAATCTGCTCCCGCATCTGCCAGCTCCTGTGATTCACGGGGCTCATGCTCAAGTATAATAATCGGTATGTTTTTATCAATATCCTCCGTTATTTCATTTGGAGCAGCACGAACAGAAATCCCTCTGCCCGGTCGTTCTGCATCAGCACGACCATATAAATAGAAAGAGTCATCAATCATGGTACCTTTATCTTGTAAGAGCAGCATACCTGAATCTTCTATAAACTGATACATTTCATCACTTGCTTCTTTAGGCTCATCAGATTTAAAGGTGAATCCTGCTAAGATTTTTTCTGAAATATCATGATTACCAAGGCAAGCGTAAGTTCCATATTTGCTATCAATACTACTTAGGACTTTGGCTACTTGATCCGGATTAGCTATTGCGTCAAACTCATTGTCAAAAATATCTCCTCCAATCATTACAATATCCGGATTTTGCATATTAATTTTATCAACCATTTGAGTCATTTGCCTAATACCTTTATTATATCCAAGATGAAGATCAGCAACAAATACTATTTTGAGAGTATCTATATTTTTAGCGTCTTTATCTATACTAACATCATAATGGGTAGTTCTAATTATATTTCCATTTACTGTACCATATACAGATAGTGTAAGTACTATTACAATACAAATAGTGCCTACAGTTACAAAAAGTTTCTTTGAAACCAGTTTTTTTTGATCCACTTTTATAATATATATTAGTAATAAACTAATAGCATCCACTATGATAATTGTAAGAATAATATATAGCACACTGCCAAACCAAACATATGCAATATGTTTAATACATATAGCCGTCCAAATAAAACTTGTTAATAGTGACATTGCAAAAAAGCTATATATAACAATTACGATTACTCGAACATATTTCTTAACAAACACCTTATGACATGCGCTCATCCACTTGATAAGCCACCTTACTACATAAATGTTTAACAAAATATATATTGGAGCTAAAAAAAATGCAATCATGACTCAAAAATCCCCCTATTTCTATTAATATCTGTGTAAAGTTTATCATAATTGTGGTATACTGTCTAATGGTCTTTATACGAATTAAGAGGAGAAAAAAATGTTTAAAGAAATAAATAGAAGACGAACTTTCGCCATAATTTCACACCCTGATGCAGGGAAAACCACACTAACGGAAAAGTTCTTATTATATGGTGGAGTAATCAATCAGGCGGGTAGTGTAAAAGGAAAAGCAACATCTAAACATGCGGTATCTGACTGGATGGAAATCGAAAAAGAGAGAGGTATTTCAGTCACCTCTTCTGTTTTACAATTTGAGTATGATGATTTTTGTATTAATATATTGGATACACCCGGACATCAAGATTTCTCCGAGGATACATATAGAACACTTATGGCGGCTGACTCTGCTGTTATGGTAATAGACACGTCAAAAGGTGTTGAAGCTCAGACAAGGAAGCTATTTAAAGTCTGTACTATGAGAAATATTCCGATTTTTACGTTCATTAATAAAATGGATCGGGAAGCAATGGATACTTTTGAACTGCTTGATGATATTGAAAATGAGTTGGGGATTGCAACATGTCCAATCAACTGGCCAATAGGTTCAGGCCAAAGATTTAAGGGTGTTTATGATCGTAAGGAAAAGGAAATCGAACTTTTTTCAGACACTAAAAAGGGGACTTCTCAAGGAAATGTAAGAAAAATCCATTTTTATGACAGCGAAATCGATGAATATATTTCTAATGAGGCAAAGGAGACACTTTTATCAGATATCGAATTACAAGATGGTGCCGGAGCTGAATTTGATCAAGAAATGATAAGTGAAGGAAAATTATCACCGGTGTTTTTTGGTTCTGCTCTTACAAATTTTGGTGTAGAAACATTTCTTCAACATTTCCTCAAAATGACGACATCGCCATTACCAAGAATGTCCGACAAAGGACTTATAGATCCAATGAAAGAAAAAGACTTTTCAGCTTTTGTTTTTAAAATACAAGCAAATATGAATAAAGCGCATCGAGATAGGATAGCGTTTATGCGTATTTGTTCAGGAGAATTTGAAGCTTCAATGGAAGCATATCATATACAAGGCCAAAAAAATGTTAGACTTTCACAACCACAACAAATGATGGCCAGCGAAAGAAAGATGATTAACAAGGCTTATGCGGGAGATATAATAGGTATATTTGATCCGGGGATTTATTCAATTGGAGATACACTTACTACTTCATCTCAAGAATATTCATTTGAGGGCATACCAACATTTGCTCCCGAGTACTTTGCGAAAGTACGACAAGTCGATACTATGAAACGAAAGCAATTTGTAAAAGGCATTAATCAGATTGCCCAAGAGGGTGCTATTCAAATATTCCAGGAAATCAATTCCGGAATGGAAGAACTAATAGTAGGTGTAGTTGGCACACTACAATTTGACGTTCTAAAATATAGACTTGAAAGTGAATATAATGTTGAGATTCGTATGGAGAATCTTCCATATGCATATATTAGATGGGTTGAGGGAAACATAATAGATATTGAAAGGATAACAGGCACATCTGATATGAAACGTGTCACTGATTTGAAGGGGCGTCCGTTGCTTTTATTTGCGCATGAGTGGAGTATAAGAATGACACTTGAACGTAACGAAGGTCTTGAGTTATCTGAATTTGCGAGATAAAGTTAACAATGTAATAGTTTGTATTAATGTATCGAATTTGGTATAATATATTTATATTAATTTCAGGGTATAAAATCAATCAGGAGGTTCTATCATGGAAAAAGAAGTAAAGGACACATATACAGTGACATTTGGTGACAATATAAGTGAAATAAAGATTGCTGATGAAGTGGTTGAAAGTATTGCAGGTATCGCAGCAATGGAGGTTGAAGGCGTGGACTCAACAGCCGGAAAAGCTTCAAGCGAATTTATGGGAAAATTGGGGCGTAAGTCCCTTTCAAAGGGAATAAAGGTAGATATTATAGAGAATGATGTGACTGTCTTTGCTTCTATCAATATAAAGTATGGATATAACATTATGGATATAACAACTAAGGTTCAAGATAAAATCAAATCAGCTATAGAAAGTATGACAGGGCTCACAGTAGATGACGTTAATGTACGTGTAGCGGGAGTTAGTGTTTCGGAGGATGCATAAGTGACCAGGAAAGAACAAAGAGAACTAATATTCAAAATTGTTTTTGCCAGAGAGTTTAATGATGAGCAAGATCCGGATATTAGACTTGAAGTACTAGAAGAAACATTGTTAAAAGCAGACGAGAACGTGCAAAGTTATATAAAAGATAAGGCAAATAATATTATAGAGAAGCTGGTTGAAATTGATAAGCTGCTAAACGAAAAGACTACAGGGTGGAAGACCGCACGTATGAACAAAGTTGATTTAAGTATTCTTAGAGTTGCAGTTTATGAAATTCTATGGGATGAAGATGTCCCGATAAAGGTTGCTATTAATGAAGCTATTGAATTATCTAAGGTCTATAGTGGTAATGATGGCCCCGGATTTATTAATGGAGTCTTAGCAAAATTTGCCTAATGTTAGGGATGGTTATGAATAACAATATTTATAGCGTAAAACAAGTTAATGCATACATTAAAAATATGTTTGCAAATGATTATATGTTAAATAAGATTTATATTAAAGGTGAAGTGTCCAATTGTAAATATCATTCCTCAGGACACATTTATTTTTCATTAAAGGACGAGTCCGGGACAATTGCCTGTATTATGTTTAAAGGCTTGCGAAGCGGACTCGCTTTTCATATGCAAGAGGGACAGCAAGTAGTTGTAATGGGTAGTGTTAGCGTTTATGAACGTGGTGGTTCTTACCAAATATATGCACAGGAAATAAGATTAGATGGTGAAGGGGTATTATACGAAAAGTTTCAACTACTTAAAAAAGAACTTGAAGAAATGGGAATGTTTGATAATAGTTATAAGAAACCACTTCCTTTTTATCCAAATAAAATTGGTGTTGTTACAGCAAAAACCGGTGCCGCCGTGCGAGATATAATAAATGTAAGTAAAAGAAGAAATCCATATATTGAAATATTGTTGTATCCAGCCAAAGTTCAGGGCGAAGGTGCTGCTCAAAGTGTTTCTAATGGAATAGCAATCCTGAACACAGCTGGAGTTGATGTAATAATAGTTGGACGTGGTGGTGGATCTATGGAAGATCTTTGGGCATTTAATGAAGAAGCAGTTGCTCGAGCAATATTTAATAGTAATGTACCTATTGTTTCAGCAGTTGGACATGAAACTGATACAACTATAGCCGATTTTGTTGCTGACCTACGAGCACCCACCCCATCTGCGGCTGCAGAACTTGTGGTTCCTGATTACAGAGCTATAGAATCATATTTAATTGACACAAAACTTAAAATGAGCAGAAATGTAAAACGAGTTATTAATATACAAAGACTAAAGCTTAGCGAATATAATACAAAGATCAAATTTCTACATCCTCGAATTCGATTAAGAGAAAAACAACAAAGACTTGTTGATACACAAGATAGAATCGAAAATCTAATAAAAACAACACTTAATAAAAACAAGTATAACTTACAAGTTTATATAGAAAAACTAAAAGGACTTTCACCACTAAGTAAGCTAAATCAAGGCTTCTCATATGTCTCTGATGAAAATGGAAAAGTAATAAAGAGCATATCAAATATAAAAATAGAAGATAAAATAAATATTGATGTTACAGATGGAAAAATAGAAGCAATTGTAAATAATATAAGGAGCAAGGAAAATGGAAAATAAAGAAAATTTAAGTGACTATTTCGAACAACTCGAAGAACTCACTAAAAAAATGGAAAGCGATGATATTTCATTAGAAGATTCCTTTATATTATATTCAAAGGGAATGGATCTTCTGAAAAAATGTAACAGTAAAATAGATACAATTGAAAAGAAAATATCTGTACTTGATGATGAGGGAGAAGCACATGAATTCGAATAAGTTTTCAAGTGAAATAGAAATAAGAAAACAAGAAATTGAGGATATTATTAAGGAATACCTTCCACAAAAAATTACCAAACAGCGTATTATTGCAGATGCTATGGAGTATTCATTAATGGCAGGTGGTAAGCGACTACGTCCTATGTTGATGAATGAAACTTATAAAATATTAGGTGGTGTTGGAACTGAAATAAAACCTTTTTTAGCAGCTATTGAAATGATTCATACATATTCATTAGTTCATGATGATTTACCGGCAATGGATGATGATGAGCTAAGACGTGGAAGAAAGACAACCCATATTGTTTATGGGGAAGACATGGGTATCTTAGCCGGAGATTCACTTCTTAATTATGCGTTTGAAACAGCGCTAAGAGCATTTGATTACTGTGATAATAACAAAAGAATAGTAGATGCAATGAAGGTGTTAAGTAAAAACGCCGGGGTTTTTGGTATGATAGGTGGTCAGGTGGTTGATGTCAAAGAAACCGGTACACAAATAGATAAGGATACATTAGATTTTATATATAGATTAAAGACGGGTGCTTTGGTCGAAGCATCTATGACCATTGGTGCTATAATGGCTGGTGCAGATAATGAAATAGTTGAAGACATGAAAAAAATCGCCTCATATGTGGGTATGGCCTTCCAAATTCAAGATGATATACTGGATGTAACTAGTACCGAAGACCAACTTGGCAAACCTATCAATAGTGATTATAAAAATAATAAAACCACTTATGTAACATTATACGGAATAGAAGAAGCAGGTAATCAAGTTAAACTGTACTCGGAAAAAGCACTTCTGCTTTTAAACAAGTATTGTAATAAAGATACATTTTTATATTCATTAATTGTTTCTTTAATTAATAGAAAAAAATAAAGAGGTTCATTATGTTAGAGCAAATAAAAAAAGAAAATGATATAAAAAATATCGAGTCTGAAAATTATGATGAATTAGCTTTAGAAATAAGAGAATTTCTTATAGAAAAGATAAGTAAGACCGGTGGACATCTTGCTTCTAATTTAGGTGTGGTTGAACTTACTATGGCTTTACATTTATCAGTCGAGTTACCTAAAGATAAAATTATTTGGGATGTGGGACATCAAGCATATACACACAAAATCTTGACAGGAAGAGGCAATGAATTTGACACTTTAAGAAGCTATGGTGGATTGAGTGGTTTTCCAAAACCCAATGAAAGTAAATCCGATGCATTTGGAACCGGACATAGTTCAACCTCTATTTCAGCGGGTCTTGGATATGTTAGAGCAAGAGAATTAAAAGAAGATGATTATACTGTAATTTCTATTCTGGGTGATGGTGCTCTTACCGGTGGTATGGCTTATGAAGCACTCAATAATGCATCACAGATAAAAAGTAACTTTATAATTGTACTTAATGATAATCATATGTCGATTTCTGAAAACGTTGGAGGCATATCGAAATATTTAAACAGACTTAGAAGTGCAAATCTTTATAATGATATTAAGAAAAATACTGAAAAAGTCTTAGAACAATTTCCGGTTGTCGGAGACCCCATGATTAGACAAATTAAAAAAATGAAAAGTTCTTTGAAGCAATTATTTATTCCGGGGATGTTCTTTGAAGATATGGGTATTACGTATTTAGGACCTATTTCAGGTCACCGAATAGATTTAATATGCAAAACGTTAAAGGAAGCCAAGAAAAAAGATGGTCCTGTTCTTGTACATGTTTTAACTGAGAAAGGAAGAGGATATGAGCCGGCTTTAAAAGCACCCGGCAGATTTCACGGCATAGGTCCGTTTGATATTGAAACAGGGGAATGTATTGATAAAGAGTGTAAAGACAGTTATACCGATATATTTGGAAAAGTTTTATGTGATATTGCTGCAAAAGACGACAGCATTGTTGCAATTACAGCGGCTATGGAAGATGGAACCGGATTAAGAGAGTTTCATAAACTTTATCCCAAAAGATTTTTTGATGTTGGTATCGCTGAAGAGCATGCCGTTACATTTGCAGCCGGATTAGCCGCAGGAGGAATGCATCCCGTATTCGCTGTTTATTCATCTTTTTTACAAAGAGGTTATGATCAGTTAATACATGATGTCTCGTTACAAAATCTGCCTGTTGTTTTCGCTATAGACAGGGCCGGACTTGTAGGGAGTGATGGTGAGACACATCAGGGAATATTTGATATTACATACCTGAGTTCAATTCCCAATATGACCATTATGTCACCTAAACACAAATGGGAACTTGCAGATATGCTAAGATATGCTTTTTCTTTGAAGTCTCCGGTAGCTATCAGATATCCTAGAGGCGCTGCTTATGATACAATGCAGGAATTTAGAAAACCGATTGAATATGGAAAGAGTGAATATATATATAGCGAAAGTGATATTGCGATATTAAGTGTAGGACATATGTTTACAGAAGCAGTTAAAATACGAGATAATTTAAAGACAAAGGGCTATAATGTAACATTGGTAAATGCACGATTTATTAATCCTATTGATGAAGAATTACTCTTTGAATTAAGCAAGAATCATAAATTCTTATTTACATTAGAAGAAAATATTAGAACAGGAAGCTTCGGAAGTCAAGTCTGTGATTTTATTTTGTGTAATGATATTAATTTGAATGTAACAGCGCTTACTTTACCCGATGATTATATTGAACATGGAGACGTATCTGTTCTGCGTAAAAGTCTTGGATTTGATGCTTTATCTCTTACTAATAAAATATGCTCTGAATTAATAAAATGCAAGGAGTTACAATGAGTAGTATTAAAGAACGTTTAGATGTGCTATTAGTCAAAAGGAATTTGGCATCTTCAAGAGAAAAGGCAAAAGCTATTATAATGTCAGGTAATGTATTTGTAAATGGACAAAGAGAAGATAAGCCGGGTACTACATTTAAAGATGAAGTAACAATTGAAGTAAAAGGACACACGTTACCATATGTAAGCAGAGGAGGTCTAAAGCTGGAAAAAGCATTAGATCAATTTGATGTTAGTGTAACAGATAAGGTTTGTACCGATGTGGGCTCATCAACAGGTGGGTTTACTGACTGCATGCTTCAAAACGGTGCTAAGAAAGTATTTTCCATTGATGTTGGAAGAGGGCAGCTCGACTGGAAACTAAGGCAAGATAAACGCGTTGTATGCATGGAGAAAACAAATATACGTTATGTGATGCCTGAAGACATTGGTGAACCTATTGATTTTTCTTCTATAGATGTTTCCTTTATTTCACTTACAAAAGTTTTAATACCAATAAGAAATTACTTGACTGCAAAGGGTGAAATAGTTGCACTTATTAAGCCTCAATTTGAAGCGGGAAGAGAAAAAGTCGGCAAAAAGGGTGTTGTAAGAGACAAGGAAACACATATTGAGGTTTTAGAAAAGATAATCAATTATGCTATTTCAATTGGATTCGATGTAAAAGACTTGGAGTATTCTCCAATTAAAGGGCCTGAAGGGAACATTGAATATTTAATATTACTGAAAAAAGTAGAAAACTGTGCTAAAATAAATGATGAACTATATGTAAAAGCAAAAGTGAATGAGGCTTTTGACAATCTTACTAAGTAATGATGGAGTATTGTATGAAGAAAGTACTAATTGTAACAAATGAAACAAAAGATAGAGATTATTCAGTTACATATAGCGTACGGGACTCTTTTAGAAAACGTGGGAACGACGTGTTACTATGTGATAACGAAAAAAGGCATGACACTTTGAGTAAAATAAGCTGCGCGGAAATATGGTTAGTCGTAATTATCGGTGGAGATGGAACATTCATTGAGGTTGCAAGACTAATTACTGAAACAAATTTGCCGATATTAGGTGTTAATATGGGGACACTTGGATACTTAACGGAAGTTGAAATCAGCTCTATAGATGAAGCAGTTTCACAAGTGTCAACAGGTAACTATGAAATTGAAGAACGTATGATGATAGAAGGCAATTTTAAAGATGGCAACGCTATTGCCTTAAATGATATTGTTGTATCAAGAAGAGGTGGCCTTAGAGTAATACATTTCGAAATATTTGTAAATGGTGAATTACTCAATTCATATCAATCAGACGGTATTATTGTGTCTACTCCAACCGGATCTACAGCTTATAATTTATCTGCGGGAGGTCCAATCGTTGAACCAACTGCCTCACTTCTTTTACTTACCCCAATTTGTTCACATGCACTTAATGCGAGCAGCATTGTATTATCTGCTGATGATGAAGTGGTCGTTAGAATTGGAAAAGGACGAAATGAAACAATCGAAGAAGCGTGTGTAGCTTTTGACGGTTCGGATACGCATACTCTTTTTACCGGTGATAAGATTCTAATAAAAAAAGCTAACGTGAAATCTAAGATTGTAAAACTTAGTCAGGTAAGTTTCCTGGAGACGCTAAGGAAGAAAATGAAAGGGAATTAATCATTATGAAGGTAAATAGAAGGCAGAAGATTCTAGAGATTATAGATAAATATCCGGTTGAAACACAAGAGGAACTGACTGATTATTTGAAGAATGAGGGAATTCTGACAACTCAAGCAACTATTTCAAGGGATATAAGAGATTTAAAACTTACTAAAGTTCCTACAAACGACGGTAGACAAAGGTATTCAATACTTAATAAAAATAATCAAGAAACACACACTAGATACTTAAGGGTCCTAAGAGAGGGATTCGTTAGTGTAGATATTGCACAAAATATTTTAGTAGTTAAGACTGTCTCCGGAATGGCTATGGCGGTAGCTGCTGCTATTGACGCACTGGATTGGGATGAGGTAGTAGGATGCATTGCAGGTGATGATACAATTATGTGTGCTATCAGAACTAATGAAGATGCCCAAATGATTAGTGGAAAAATTTCGAAAATTGTAATGTAGGAGGATATATGCTACAGAGCTTATATGTAAAGAATCTGGCGCTAATTAAAGAAATTGAGGTTGGATTCAATAAAGGATTAAATATTTTAACAGGGGAAACAGGTGCCGGTAAATCAATTATTATCGGCGGGGTAAATTTGGCACTTGGTGCAAGATATTCCAGAGATATATTAAGAGCCGGCTCTGAGTTTGGGTTAGTTGAACTTACATTTAAAATCGACAGACCCGAAATAATAACATCATTGCATGAGTTGGATATATATCCTGAAGAAAATATTTTAGTACTTTCAAGAAAACTTATGGATGGAAGAAGTGTCAGTAAAATTAATGGTGAAACGGTACAGATGGGACTTCTAAGAGAGGTTTCATCTCTTTTAATAGATATACATGGTCAGCATGAACATCAATCATTACTTAATAAAAGCACACATTTGAAGATTTTAGATTTATTTATTGGGTCTGATTGTGAAATTCTAAAAAATAGTATTAAAAACAAATATCTTGAATATAGCAAAGCTCAGGATGAGTTGGCTATGATAAGCAAAAACAGAAAAGAAAAAGAAAGAGAATTGTCATTACTTGAATTTGAAATATCAGAAATTAGTGAGTCGCAATTAAAAATTGGTGAAGATGTCGATCTTGAAAATAAATATAGATTTATGTTGAATGCTAAAAGAATCCAAGAAAGTATGCAAACAGCTTATGTTTATTTAGATTCCGGTAATGAAAGTTGTACCAATTTATTATCTAAAACAATTAAGGATGTCTCTGACTGTATAAAGTATGATAAAAATATAGAAATGATTAATAGACAATTATTGGATATTGAATCACTTTTAAATGATGTAAATAGGGATATGTCAACATATTTATCAGAACTTGAATTTAGTGATGAAGAATATACGAAAATAGAAGGTCGACTGAATTTAATTAATAAATTAAAAAGTAAATACGGATCCAGTATAGACGATATTTTAGAATATAAAGAAATTAAGGAACGAGAAGTTGCTCAAATTAAGGATCTTGACAATTACTTATCTAACTTAGATTCTAGAATTTACGAACTTAAAAAAGTACTTTTGGATGAATCAACCAAGCTTACAAAGTTACGTAAGAATAATGCTGAGGATTTAGAAAAACAAATCAAGGCAAATATAGAAGACTTAAACTTTGGTGACACTATGTTTAAAATATCGTTCACATTAAAAAACAGTGTTTCTGAAAATGGTATGGACGATGTGGAATTTATGATATCACTAAATAAGGGCGAAGTACTTAAGCCACTAGTTAGCATTGCTTCCGGTGGTGAATTGTCACGAATAATGCTTGCAATTAAAACTGTAATGGCTGTAAAAGATGATATCTCCACACTTATATTTGATGAAATAGATGTGGGAATTAGTGGGAGAACTGCACAGAAGGTGTCCGAGAAAATGTCAATTATTGCTAAGACGCATCAAATTTTATGCATTACACATTTACCTCAAATAACCGCAATGGCTGATTCACACTACTTAATCGAGAAAGTAGTAAAAGATGATAAAACCACAACAGAAATAAAATTTTTAAATCGTGACGAGTCCATAATTGAAATAGCCAGAATGTCCGGTGGGGCAAAAATTACGGATAATGTTATTGATAATGCAAAAGAAATGAAGGATTTGGCTGATCTAAGTAAGAGCAAATTATAAGGGAGGATTTTTTGAGATGAGAAAGATATTATTTGCAGCATCTGAGGCAGTGCCATTTATTAAAACCGGAGGTTTAGCAGACGTTGTTGGTTCGCTTCCAAAAAGTTTTGAACCTAAGGAATATGAAATCAGGGTCATTTTACCCAATTATACTTGTATAAGTGAAAAATATAAGAAAAAAATGAAATATTTAACTCATTTTTATATGGATCTGAATTGGAGAAAGCAATATGTTGGCATACTGCAAATGAAGTATGACGGAATACAATATTATTTTATAGATAATGAATATTATTTTTCGGGAGATACTCCTTATGGAGATACTTACTTTGATGTTGAGAAGTTTGCATATTTTTCAAAAGCTGTGTTAAGTGCATTGCCTATACTGGAATATTTCCCGGATCTTATTCATTGTCATGATTGGCAAACAGGATTAATTCCGGTTATTCTAGATAACTTCAGATACGGAAACGAAAACTTTCGAAATATTAAAACTGTAATAACCATTCATAATCTCAAATTTCAAGGGATTTGGGATACTAAAAGAATCCGCGATATTACGGGATTGCCACAATATTACTTTAGCCCGGATAAACTTGAAGCATATAAAGATGCCAATTTTCTCAAGGGTGGTATAGTTTATGCTGATTGGATTACTACTGTAAGTAATACTTATGCTGAGGAAATAAAGATGCCTTTTTATGGTGAGAAATTAGATGGACTTTTGCGTGCTAGAGAGAATAATCTATCCGGAATAGTTAATGGAATTGATTACGATATTTACAATCCGAAACATGACGAATATTTGCCCCATGCCTTTGATGTATATGACTTTAGAAAAATTAAACCTAAGAATAAAATAGCACTTCAAAAGGAACTTGGGTTAAAAGTGGATCATAAAATCATGATGATTGGTATTGTGTCAAGGCTTACTGACCAAAAAGGATTTGACTTGATAGAATGTGTAATGGATGAACTTTGCAGCGACAACATACAGATTGTTGTACTTGGTACCGGTGAATATAAGTACGAGAGTATGTTCCAATACTTTGCAGAAAAGTATCCTGATAAAGTTGCTGCGAACATCTCTTATTCAGAGGAAATATCTCATAAAATTTATGGGTCATGTGATGCATTTTTGATGCCATCATTATTTGAACCATGTGGGCTAAGTCAATTAATGAGTTTAAGATATGGAACAGTACCTATTGTACGACAAACGGGAGGGCTTAAAGACACTGTTGAAGCATATAATGAATATGAAAAACGTGGAACAGGATTTGGTTTCTATAATTACAATGCACACGAAATGATGTCAACCGTTCGTTATGCACAGAAAATTTACTATGATAAAAAGCGCCAATGGAACATGATAGCCGAGCGTGCTATGAAAGTTGATTTTTCATGGAAACATTCCGGAAAAGAATACGCAAAGTTATACGAAAAGTTATTATCTTAGATATTTGTACAAAAATAATGTGAACTAAATCGAGAGGGGATTATAATGCAAAGAGGTCTGGATACTACAGTCAAAAAAATTAGAAATCTTGTTTTTAAGGAAGTCGCTAGATTAGGTCTTGAAACTGACAAAGATACATTAGTAGAAGAAATGGAGAAAATCCCTTACGAACTAGTACACGAAGATGATACTAGCTATCGCGAAAGTATCTATAGGTCAAGAGCCATTGTAAATGAACGTATAAGACTTGCAATGGGTATGTCTCTGAGACCTGAAGACAAGCCTGTACATATGACAAAGGGCATTGAAGAAAGCAGCATATCAGAAAAATATTACGAACCACCACTAATGCAAGTTATTCCTTCAGCATGTGAAAGTTGCGAGGACAATAAATACGAAGTTACCAATGTATGTAAAGGATGTCTAGCACATCCATGTGCAATAGTCTGTCCAAAGGATGCAATTACCTTAATTAAAGGAAAGTCCATAATAGATCAGGAAAAGTGCATAAAATGTGGTAAGTGTAAAAATGTCTGTCCATATGATGCAATTGCAAAGAAAGAACGTCCTTGTAAACAAGCATGTGGAGTTAATGCTATTATAGATGACAAGATGGGTAGAGCATATATAGACGATGAAAAATGCGTTTCTTGTGGTATGTGTATGGTTAATTGTCCGTTTGGCGCAATTTCTGACAAATCACAAGTCTTTCAATTAATGAGAGCTCTTAGAGAGGATTACTGTGAAATAATTGCAGAAGTTGCTCCGGCTTATGTTGGTCAATTTGGTGATGATGTTGATGAACGAAATTTACGAGCTGCACTTATAGAGCTTGGCTTTGAAGAGGTGTATGAAGTTGCTCTTGGCGCAGACATTGGTGCTATTGCTGAGGCACACCACTATGTGGAGAAGGTTGTTACGGGAGAATTACCGTTTTTACTGACTTCTTGTTGTCCTTCGTGGTCCGTGATGGCGAAAAAGTTCTTTCCCGATTTGGCAGATGAGGTCTCACAAGAATTAACGCCTATGGTAGCTACTGCCAGGTCAATAAAACAGGAGCACCCAAATGCAAAAGTCGTGTTTATTGGTCCGTGTGCTTCAAAAAAACTGGAGGCTTCAAGAACTTCAGTCCGAAGTGATGTGGATTTTGTTATTACATTTGAAGAATTAGATGCAATGTTTGAAGCAAAAGGAATAGAACCTGGCAAAGTAGAAAGTGATCGTTCTTTACATGATGCTACCGGTGCAGGGAGAGGCTATGCAGTTGCAGGTGGTGTTGCTGAGGCAATTGAAGAATGTATCAATGAATATTATCCCGAAGTAGATGTTAAAATCGAACATGCCGAAGGGCTTGCAGATTGTAAGAAGATATTAGCACTTGCAAAAGCCGGAAAATTAAATGGATTCTTAATTGAAGGAATGGGCTGTCCCGGTGGCTGTGTGGCTGGCGCCGGTACTAATATCCCTATACCAAAGGCTCAAAAGAAAGTGTCAAATATTGTTAAAGCCTCATCAACTAAGATTCCGGCTAAGGAATTAGAGGAGATTGTACTTGAGTAAGCTAAACAAATAATTTATAATAAAATCTAGTAATTAAATGAATGGAGATAATAAATGAAAAAATACGGAGTAAATGAATTACGAAAGATGTTTCTTGATTACTTTGAGAGTAAAGACCATCTTGTTATGAATAGCTTTTCATTAGTTCCTCATAATGATAAAAGTCTACTTCTTATAAACTCAGGTATGGCGCCTTTAAAGCCTTATTTTACCGGACAGGAAATCCCTCCTAATGTAAGAGTTGCAACTTGTCAGAAATGCATTCGTACCGGTGATATTGAAAATGTTGGTAAAACTGCCAGACATGGTACATTTTTCGAAATGTTAGGTAACTTCTCATTTGGAGATTATTTCAAAAAAGAATCACTTGAGTGGACTTGGGAATTTCTAACAGATGTTGTTGGTTTGGAAGCTGATAGGTTATATCCTTCCGTCTACCTTGATGATGATGAAGCTTGGGAAATCTGGAATAAAGATATTGGAATAAGTGCTGATAGAATTTCTCGCTTTGGAAAAGAAGATAATTTCTGGGAGCACGGTGCAGGTCCTTGTGGTCCATGTTCTGAAGTTTACTATGATAGAGGCGAAGCATATGGTTGTGGTAAACCTGACTGTAAAGTTGGATGTGACTGTGACAGATATATGGAAATCTGGAACAATGTATTTACTCAATTTGATAATGACGGAAATAATAATTATACAGAACTTGATCAAAAAAATATTGATACCGGTATGGGACTGGAGCGTCTAGCTTGTGTAGTCCAAGATGTAGAGTCTATGTTTGATATAGATACTATTAGGAGCCTAAGAGAAGATGTAAGCAAGCTTTCCGGGAGAGAGTATGGTAAAGACAATGATATCGATACCTCAATTCGTGTTATTACTGATCATATTCGATCGGTTACATTCATGATATCCGATGGCATTATGCCTTCTAATGAAGGTAGAGGGTATGTCCTAAGACGTCTACTTCGACGGGCAAGCAGACATGGAAGGCTTTTAAATATTGAAGGAGAATTCCTCGTTAAATTAGCAAATAAAGTTATTGAAAGTTCACAAGATGGTTATCCTGAATTAAAAGAAAAGAAAGCTTTTATAACTAAGGTTGTTGCACAAGAAGAAGAGCAGTTTAATAGGACTATAGATAAAGGACTAGTAATACTTGCTGAAATGGAAGAGGCAATGATATCTGATAAAACTAAAGAGCTTTCCGGGGAAAATGCATTTAAGCTATATGATACCTATGGATTTCCTGTTGATTTAACGATTGAAATTTTAGAAGAGAAGGGACTTACTGTAGATATTGACGGATTTACAAATTGTATGGAAGCTCAAAAGGAAGTGGCTAGAAAGAGTTGGAAGACTACGAATTATATGGGAGCCGATGCAACAGTTTATCTGGATATAGATCCTAATATATCAACCGAGTTTGTTGGCTATGATAATGAAACCTTTGATTCGGAGATAGCTGTTTTAACAACTGAAACTGAAATAGTTGAAGCTATGGCTGAAGGCGATAAAGGAACAATTTTTGTTAACAAAACACCTTTTTATGCAACCAGTGGTGGTCAAGAAGCTGATCGAGGTGTAATTAATATCGGAAATTCACAATTTGTAGTTGAAGATGTTATTAAACTTCTAGGTGGTAAAATAGGACATATCGGATATGTTAAAAGTGGTATGTTTAAAATTGGCGACAAGGTTAGTCTGGAAATAGATAAAACAAGAAGAGCACTTACTGCAAGAAATCATAGTTGTACTCATCTTCTTCACAAGGCGCTTAGAATGGTACTTGGAGACCACGTAGAGCAAGCAGGATCATTTGTAGATAGTGAACGATTAAGATTTGATTTTACACATTTTTCGGCATTAAGCGAAGATGAAATTAATAGAGTAAATGATATTGTAAATGCTGAAATAAGTGCTGATTTAAAAGTTACTATTAAAAATATGCCTATCGAAGAAGCAAAGAAAACAGGTGCTGCTGCTTTATTTGGTGAAAAATACGGTGATATTGTACGAGTTGTAAGTATGGGTGATTTTTCAGTTGAGCTTTGTGGTGGTACTCATGTTGAAAATACAGGCAGTATTACAGGATTTAAAATCATTTCTGAAGCTTCTGTTGCTTCAGGAGTACGAAGGATAGAGGCGCTTACTTCAGAAGGTTTGTTAAAGCATTACAACAGCATAGAGAAGCTTCTGCATGAAGTGGCTTCACTAGCCAAAACAACACCTGATAAACTAGCAGATAAGGTTAAGAGTCTTATGAAAGAACATAAAACTCTCATTAATGAAAACGAAGCACTTAAAGCAAAACTGGCTAAAGATTCAATCGGAGATATAAGTGATAAAATTATTCAAGTAGGTGATTTTAAATTCTTAGCAGCTAGAGTTGATGGTGTTGATATGAATGAGCTTAGAGAATTAGGTGATAGCTTTAAAGATAAATTAGGCGAAGGTGCCGTAGTTCTAGCCTCAGATGTATCAGGTAAAGTTTCACTAGTTGCAATGGTTACTAAAAACGCTATGAATGCCGGTGCACATGCAGGAAATATGATTAAAGAGATAGCAGGTCTTGTAGGTGGAGGTGGCGGTGGTCGCCCTAACATGGCTCAAGCGGGAGGAAAGAATGCCGCAGGTATTGACGATGCTCTAGCAAAGGCTAAACAAGTATTTGAAAATCAAATCGGATAGAAGATAGTTATTTAATTATCTATGGTTGACATTTATATTTACAAAAACTATACTTAAATAAATTAAATAGAGGCAGATGAAGCAATTGGGAGATTTCAATGAGATATATTGAAAACCGATGAAGCAATAAAAAAGGCGACCAATCCTTTTTTAGAAACTTTCAGGTCTTAGACCAGTTGTGGATGCAACTCTGGAAAGAGCACATTTGTGTCGCCGAAGAAGTAATGCTTTCAGGTAAATAGACAGAGGATATGGTAATTATTAGTATTGCCATATCCTCTTTTTTGTGTAAGCAGCTAATGTAGGAAGCGCAAAAGAAGTGAAACAGGAGTATATAACCACTAAGTGCTTGTTATTAGAGGTACAAAGAGAACAAATTTTGAAATTAAGGAGGAAAATCAATGGAGAACAAAAGAGAGCTAAAGAAAAATTTAGGGGTTGTAGCTGCTATGGCCACAGTTGTAGGCTGTGTTATAGGCTCAGGTGTATTCTTTAAACCACAGGCAATTTATAGCGCAACAGGAGGTGCGCCGGGTCTTGGTATGATTGCTTGGATTATAACAGGATTAGCGAGTATAGCTGCTGCGCTTACTTTTGCAGAAGTGGCCATTATGATACCTAAAACAGGTGGAATAGTAGCGTATTTAAAAGAAATTTATAATCCATTAGTTGGATTTTTAGCAGGGTGGGTACAGACTATTGTCTTTTATCCTGCAATGATCGCAGCATTAGCGGTGGCATGTGCAAGTCAGGCAACATTATTTGTAGGAGAAGGTTTTATGGCACCAATAGCTGTTGGTGTAATTATTGTTATTATACTACTTAATAATATGGGGTCTAAAGTTGGTGGTGGAGTTCAGATTATATTTACTATATGTAAGCTAATACCTCTTTTTGCATTAATGATTTTCGGATTTGTAAGAGGAAGTGGGGGTAATCCTGTTTTTAGTCCGATGGTAGGTGATGGATTAAACCCAGCCGTAGTATTAGGGCAACTTATGGTATCAATTTTATTTGCATTTGAAGGATGGACTAATGTTGGCGCAATTGCCGGTGAAATGAAAAAACCAGGACGAGACTTACCCATTGCTATCGTTGGCGGGGTATCTATGATTATGGCTGTTTATTTTGTTATTAATCTAGCTTACCTACATGTAATTCCTGCCAATGAACTGGCTAATTTAACAGCACCTGCTTCTGCTGTAGCAATAGCAATATTTGGTGATGTCGGCGGTAAGATAATATCAATAGGTATTATGATTTCGGTATTCGGAGCATGTAATGGATTTGTTTTATCCGGGTCTAGAGTAGCTTATGCACTTGCCGTTGATAAAGAACTGCCTTTTAGTCGTCATCTATCTAAACTTAACAAAGCACAGGTTCCTACTAATTCAATTATACTCGTAGGGGCTATTGGTGCAATATATGCACTTAGCGGACAATTTAATCTTCTTACTGATTTAGCAGTATTTGCAAGTTGGGCTTTTTATACACTAACTTTTATCGGAGTGATGAAACTCAGGAAAGATAGACCCGATGCGGTTAGAACATATAAGGTTCCTTTATATCCGATTGTTCCCATTGTTGCAATAGTAAGTGGTATTTATGTTATTATTAACCAGATCTTTCTAGCAGGCATGCAATCTACTTTGCTTTCGCTTGCAAGTATAGCAGTAACGATAATTGGACTACCTGTTTATATGAAATTACGTAAAAATAGAACATCAGAAAAGACTGATAGCGTAAAGTGGCAAACAAATCCGTAAAAAATGATTGACGTATCTTCAAAATATGATATAATTTTAATAGTGCAAGAAAATACCCAGACAGTCGTATTACGCACAATATAGGACTGGAGGGAGGTTAGGTGTGAGACGATGTCAAATGTAATAGTAAAAGAAAACGAGACGTTGGACAGCGCTTTACGCAGATTCAAAAGAAACTGTGCAAAGGCCGGTATTCAGCAAGAGATTCGTAAAAGAGAGCATTATGAAAAACCAAGCGTTAGACGTAAGAAAAAGTCTGAAGCTGCAAGAAAACGTAAGTTTAACTAATATGTTATAAATGTATGTTAAATGAGGTGTGATTACGCACCTCATTTTTGTATGAAAATTAGAGTCTGTGAAAGAATTTCTGTAAATTAAGAATAATAAGGTCTTCTATGATAAAATAAAATCATAGGAGGCCTATTATTATGGCAAGAAGAGAAAAGAAACCTGTACACAAAGTCGAAA
>JBKEBP010000265.1:0-11851 GCA_047973235.1 Suipraeoptans sp.
ATTTCGACTTTGTGTACAGGTTTCTTTTCTCTTCTTGCCATAATAATAGGCCTCCTATGATTTTATTTTATCATAGAAGACCTTATTATTCTTAATTTACAGAAATTCTTTCACAGACTCAGAGAAGGTGTACTAACATTAAATATGGGTCCACACTCAGCGTGTATTTTAAAAGGGTTGGAATCTTGAGTCATTGACTCAAGACTTCAGCTCCGTTTTCTGTAATAAGAACCATATATTCAACTTGTGCAGATAGTTTATTGTCGGCCGTATAAACGGTCCAACCATTATCTTCGTCAATAGAGTAATTGTGTGTGCCTTCGTTTATCATTGGTTCTATAGTGAATATCATTCCGGGTACAAGTACCATTTCACTACCTTTGGGAGTTACATAGCTAACGAAGGGATCTTCATGAAATTCTAGTCCAATTCCATGGCCGCCGATTTCTCTAACTACTGAATATCCATTTTTATTTGCGTATGAATTTATAGCATACGCGATATCACCCAAGTGTCCCCAGGGATTTGCTTGTGTAAGTCCGAGGCGAACGCATTTTCTAGTGGTTTCAACCAACTTTCGCGCATTATCTGAAACATCTCCAATCATAAACATTCTTGATGCATCGGAAAAGTATCCATCCAATATGGTTGAAACATCAACATTTATTATGTCACCAGTTTTTAGGATTTCTTTTTTACTTGGGATACCATGGCAAATTACGTTATTTATAGAAGTACATACACTTTTAGGGAATCCTTCAAAATTGAGGGGAGCAGGTATACCTCCATTTGTGGTTGTGTATTCGTGAACCATGGTGTTGATTTCTTCCGTGCTTATGCCAGCCTTTATATTGGCAGCCACATAGTCTAGCACTGCATTGTTGAGATTTGCACTTATTTTTATTTTCTCAATCTGCTCGGTTGTTTTTAATAGTGAAATATCCGGGACTATTTCCCCTTGCATTAGTAGTTGTTCCATTCTTTGGTAGGTTGGGGAGTTGTTGTTCATTTGGTTTCCTTCTTTCGTTTCCATACTACGGCTATCGCCGTTACCATGAAATTCATAATAGCCTTTAGCAAGCAAGCGTGCACAGTCTGTTATAAATTTCATGAGCATACTTCCGCACGCCGTAAAATCCAGCTCGAATTCGCTTCGCTGCTTCTCGCTGTATTTTTACAACTGCGTGCTAGGCTAAGTCTTCGCCATGCCAGTATGGAAAACTTCGTTTCCATACTGCGGCTATCGCCGTTACCATGAAATTCATAACAGCCCTTAGCAAGCAAGCGTGCACAGTCTGTTATAAATTTCATGAGCATGGCTTTGGGTTGTCAAACTTTCTTTGCTAAGTTAGTATAGCATGAGATTGTTTATTTTTCCAAAGTATTGTATACTTTAGTTTGAATTATTTCTTAAATTTAAGGAGGCGCTTATGCTGAGAATTGGGATGTTGACTAGTGGTGGAGACTGCCAAGCTTTAAATGCTGCTATGCGTGGAGTTGTTAAATCGATTTATTCTAAGAGAGATGATGTCGAGATATATGGTTTTCAAGATGGATATAAAGGCCTTATATATGGAAATTTTAAAGTTCTTGAGAATAGGGACTTTTCAGGAATCTTGACTCATGGAGGTACGATACTTGGGACTTCAAGACAGCCGTTTAAACTTATGAGAGTACCGGATGAAAACGGAGTTGATAAGGTCGAAGAGATGAAACACACTTATTTTAAGTTACATCTTGATTGTTTAGTGGTTCTTGGTGGTAATGGCACGCACAAAACGGCTAATTTACTTAGGGAAGAGGGACTTAATGTTGTCACGTTGCCTAAGACGATTGATAATGACCTATGGGGAACGGATATGACCTTTGGTTTTCAGAGTGCGGTGGATATTGCAACAGAAGCTATAGATAGGATTCATACAACGGCAACTAGCCATGGACGAGTGTTTATAGTCGAAGTTATGGGACACAAAGTGGGATGGGTTACTCTACATGCAGGAATAGCAGGTGGTGCAGATATTATTTTGATTCCGGAAATTCCATATGATGTTAATGTTCTTGTCAAGGCTATAGATAGAAGAAATAAAAGTGGAAAGAAATTTACGATTATTGCAGTAGCTGAAGGTGCTATTTCCAGTGAAGATGCTCGTCTTTCAAAAAAAGATAAAAAATCCAAGAAAGCAAAGCTTAAGTATCCGTCAGTAGCATATGAAGTTGCGGATAAAATCCAGGCAAGAACGGACCAGGAAATACGTATAACAGTTCCCGGACACACGCAAAGAGGCGGATCTCCGGTGCCATATGATAGGGTTCTTGCAACGAGGCTTGGAGCTGCGGCAGCGGAGCTCATTTTAGATGAAAATTTCGGCAATATGGTTGCTATAAAAAATGGTGAAGTAGTTCCGGTTCCTCTTGAAGAGGTGGCGGGAAAACTCAAATATATAAATCCCGAAAGCAGTATTATAACTGAGGCTAAGCTAACGGGAATAAGTTTTGGCGATGAATGATAGGAGTGTGAAAGATGTCTTATACGGCACTTTATAGAAAGTTTAGACCGGAGAAATTTGAAGATGTTAAAGGTCAGGACGCAATAGTTAAAACATTGCAGAATCAAATTAAAACCGGCAGGATAGGTCATGCATATTTATTCTGTGGTACAAGAGGAACAGGTAAAACATCGGTTGCCAAGATTTTTGCAAAAGCAGTTAATTGTGAAGCCACTATTGATGGTAGCCCCTGTGGGCACTGTGCAATGTGTGAGTCAATAGGCAAAGGAACATCGCTTAATGTCATAGAGATAGATGCAGCTTCAAACAATGGTGTTGATAATATCCGAGAAATCAGAGAAGAAGTAGCATATAGACCCACGGAGGGGCGGTTTAAAGTTTATATAATTGATGAGGTACATATGTTGTCAATAGGAGCTTTCAATGCACTGCTAAAAACGTTGGAAGAACCTCCTGAATATGTTATATTTATTTTGGCGACAACTGAGGCGCACAAAATTCCTGTGACTATTTTAAGCAGATGCCAAAGATATAATTTCAAACGAATATCTGTCGATACAATATCTGATAGATTGAATGAACTTATTGAAAAAGAGAATTTTAAGGTGGACGAAAAAGCAGTAAGATATATAGCAAAATCAGCTGATGGAGCACTTCGAGATGCATTAAGTCTATTAGACCAGTGTTGCGCTTTTTACTTTAACGAGACACTTACATATGACAAAGTATTAGATGTACTTGGAGCTATCGATACGGAAGTATTTAGTAATCTTTTTAGAGGCATACTTGAAATGGACGTACCGAAGACGTTGGACCAACTTGACCAGTTAGTTATGGAGGGAAAAGAGCTATACCAATTAAGTATTGATTTCACTTGGTATTTACGTAATATTCTTTTAATTAAAGGTTCTGATGAAATGGAAGAAGCGCTGGATATGTCTACTGAGAATGTGAAGCGACTTAAAGAGGAAGCATTACTGGTTGAAAGTGATACCCTTATTCATTACATAAGAGTGTTTTCAGAAGTCTCTAATTCAATGAAATATTCGTCTCAGAAAAGAGTTCTTTTAGAAGTGACATTCATTAAATTATGCAAACCTGAAATGGAAACCGGAACAGATGCACTTCTTGATAGAATAAGAGCGATTGAAAAAGAGGTTCATGATAGACCGGTAGTAACGCAAGTGGTAAATACTCTTGATAAAGATTTAAAGGAAGAGAAAGCCCCTATAACAAAAGAACTGCCGAAAGCATTGAGCGAAGAACTAAAAGAAGTTGTTAAGAATTTTCGAGCTATAATAGAAGGACTTACCGGTGGGACTAAGCAGATACTTCAGAAATCAAGACTAAGTGTGGGTGATAATAACATGCTGATAATTGTTCCGCAAAATAGTATGGGTGCAAAGTATTTGAATAAAGAAGGAGAACTGCAGTACATACAGGAACACATAGAAGAGAAGATAGGCAAAGAGATAGAGATAGAAGTTAGGGCTTTGGACGAAAATAGAAGATTCGAAGACCAATATATAGACATTGAAAGTATAATAAACATGGACTTAAACGAGGAGGATTTTTAAAATGGGTAAACGTGGAGGATTCCCGGGCGGCGGTGGCATGCCTGGTAACATGGCAAACTTAATGAAGCAGGCTCAAAAGATGCAAAAGCAGATGGAAGAGCAGGCAAAAGAAATGGAAACTAAGGAGTTTAGCGCAACTGCAGGTGGTGGCGCTGTAGAAGCAACTGTTTCAGGAAGTAAAAAATTACTAAAGGTTAGTCTTAAAGAAGAAGTTGTTGACCCGGATGATATTGAAATGCTCGAAGACCTAATAATGGTAGCTGTGAATGAAGCACTTGATAAGGCTGATGAGGAGAGTTCAGCGAGCATGAACAAACTTAGTGGTGGAATGGGAGGCAATATTCCGGGAATGTTCTAAAGCAAGAGGTGAATATAGAGGTGATAAATGGATTACTATAGTAATCAAATCAGTAAATTAATAGATGAACTTGCAACCTTGCCGGGAATAGGAAATAAATCAGCGTCAAGGCTTGCTTTTCATATAATAAATATGAAAGAAGAAGATGTGAAACGAATAGCGGAGACTATGATTTCGGCTAAGAAAAATGTTAAATATTGCAAGGAATGTTACACACTTACAGATAGAGAATTATGTCCGATTTGCAGTAGCGATAAACGCGATCATAAGACGATTATGGTAGTTGAACATACTAGAGATTTGGCAGCATATGAGAAGACAGGTAAATACGAGGGCGTATATCATGTGCTTCATGGTGCGATATCTCCTATGCTTGGAATAGGCCCTGAGGACATCAAGTTAAAGGAGCTTATTAAGCGACTTGAAAACGACATAGATGAAGTTATAATAGCAACAAATTCTAGCCTTGAAGGCGAAACTACCGCAATGTATATCAGTAAGCTTATTAAACCAACAGGGATTAAGGTTAGTAGGATTGCCAGTGGAGTGCCCGTAGGTGGAGATTTAGAATATATTGATGAAGTAACGCTGCTTAGGGCATTAGAAGGCAGGACACAACTATGACAAAGAAGAAAGTCTCTTCTGTAGATGTTGCAAATAGAGCAGGTGTTTCTCAAGCAACGGTATCTATGGTGCTAAATCATAAGTACAATGTTTCCTTCTCAAAAGAAACAATTAGGAAAGTTGAAGATGCTGCAAGGGAATTAGGGTATGTATTACCTGCCGGACGTCTCAGAAAGCAAACTAAGAAAGAAAAGCTAATTATTGTTTTTTGCTCTAATTTAACAAACCCGTATTATGTAATGCTGCTTGAAGGAATTGAATCGAGGGCAAATGAGGAAGGCCTTGGTGTATATGTATGTAACACACAAAGGAATCTCAAGATGGAAGAGTACTATTTGAAAATGGCACGTCAACTTCGACCAAGTGGGATAATATATACTTTTAATCCGAGCGTATCATTTACAAAGACGATTGAAGAAATCGGAAAACAGATCCCGGTTGTTGTAATAAGTAATCAAAATGAAAAAATGGGCGTTGATTTAGTGGATATGGATAATTCGAAAATCGGACGCATTACAGCGGAGTATTTGTTGTCGCTAGGTCATAAAGAGGTGGCATATATTACGCCACCACTTACTAGGAGTCAAAGACAGCGATCCAAAAGAGTTGAAGGTTTTGTTCGTGAATTTGAAAAAGCAGGTTTAAAAGAGCATGTCACTATAAAAAAAGCAAAAGAAGATGTCGATATGAGATTCGCTCATTCTGATTCGGAATATAAGATGGGATATGAACTTACAAAAGATGTCTTAAAGGAAAATAAATTCATAACTGCAATCGTAGGCTTAAATGATATGATTGCGTTTGGGATTTTGGATGCTTTGGAAGAACTTAAAGTGAAAGTTCCGGGTGATATCTCTGTAGTTGGTTGTGACAATGTATTGTTTGGGCAATTAAGACATTCGGCACTTACGACGGTGGAACATTTTGTCATTTACAAAGGAAGAGATGCTTGTGAAATCATACTTAAAAAGATGAGAAACAATACGTCTACATTAGGTGGCAAAACACCACTAACAACGTATAGAATTGAATATGAACCCGAACTGATAATAAGAGGTACAACAGGGTATCCTAAAACAGTAACAAATAAATAAGCTACCAAAATAAATTATTAATAAATATAGCGAGTAGATTGCTATAACTCACTATTTATATGCTCATTCATGTAATTTAAACTTGAAACATTATTAATAAAGTGCAAAATATTAATTCAAATAATTATTAATAACATTCCCTATGTTTGAAGTATTTATAAATGAAGTTATAATAAACTTATCACGTAGAACTCAAGGAGGTAACTAAATGAAATTTTTTATTGACACAGCAAATGTAGAAGAAATTAAGAAGGCAAATGATATGGGTATTATTTGTGGAGTGACAACAAACCCTTCACTTATAGCAAAAGAAGGCAGAGATTTTAACGAAGTAATTAAAGAGATAGCTTCCATTGTAGATGGTCCAATTAGTGGAGAAGTAAAGGCTACAACGATAGATGCAGAAGGAATGATTGCAGAGGGCCGAGAAATTGCTAAAATTCATCCTAATATGATAGTGAAAATACCTATGACAGTTGAAGGTCTTAAGGCATGCAATCAATTGACCAAAGAGGGAATCAAAACGAATGTAACACTTGTATTCTCTGTAAATCAGGCATTGTTGGCAGCAAGAGCAGGTGCATTCTATGTTTCACCATTTGTTGGAAGATTAGACGATATATCGGAAAAAGGCGAGAACCTGATATCAGATATTGTTGAAGCTTTTAGTATAGCAGGAATTGAAACGGAAATAATTGCAGCAAGTATAAGAAATACGATGCATGTTACTGATTGTGCACTAGCAGGTGCAGATATTGCAACGGTTCCATTTCATATACTTGAGCAAATGACTAAGCATCCATTAACGGATCAAGGTATAGAAAAATTCCAAGCTGACTATAAAGCAGCTTTTGGTGAATAAGGAGGTATATACAATGAATAAACTAGAACTTAAAAAGATGGCGAATGAAGTTCGCAAAGGTGCTATTATTGCAGTTCACAGTGCAAAGGCAGGACATCCGGGCGGATCTTTATCGGCAGCTGATATATATACGTACTTGTTTTTTAATGAAATGAATATTGATCCGAAAGATCCAAAGAAAGCAGATCGTGATAGATTCGTTTTATCTAAGGGACACACATCTCCCGGATATTATGCAACATTAGCTAACAGAGGATTTTTCCCTGTTGAGGATTTACCGACATTTAGACATCTTGGTTCTTATCTTCAAGGACATCCGGATATGAAGCATATTCCGGGTGTAGACATGAGCAGTGGCTCTCTTGGACAAGGTATATCTGCTGCAGTCGGCATGGCGATATCTGCAAAGCTAACTAATGACAGTTATAGAGTATATACACTTGTAGGAGATGGAGAATTGCAAGAAGGTCAGGTGTGGGAAGCTTCAATGCTCGCAGGATTTAGAAAACTTGATAACTTAACTGTAATTGTAGATAATAACAATCTACAAATTGATGGAGCAATAGATGATGTTAATTCGCCATATCCTATAGACAAGAAATTTGAAGCATTTAACTTTCATGTAATTAATATTGACGGACATGATTTTGATCAAATAGAAGCGGCACTGAATGAAGCTAAAGCGACAAAAGGAAAGCCTACAGCAATTATTGCTAAGACAACTAAGGGAAAAGGTGTGTCATTCATGGAGAACAAGGCTGAATGGCATGGTACGGCTCCAAATGATGAACAGTTTGAAGTTGCTATGAAAGACTTGGAAAAGGTAGGTGAAGAACTATGTCAGAAGTAAAGAAGATTGCTACTAGGGAGAGTTATGGTAGTGCATTAGTTGAGTTAGGTAAAGAACATGAAGACTTGGTTGTATTAGACGCTGATTTAGCAGCAGCTACCAAAACAGGTATGTTTAAGAAGGCATTTCCTGAGAGACATATAGATGTGGGTATTGCTGAAGGAAATATGATGACTGTTGCAGCAGGTATTGCAACAACAGGAAAAGTTCCTTTCGCTAGCACATTTGCCATGTTTGCAGCAGGTAGAGCATTTGAACAAGTTAGAAATTCAATAGGATATCCTCACTTGAATGTGAAAATAGGTGCAACTCATGCGGGAATATCTGTTGGTGAAGATGGTGCATCTCATCAGTGCAATGAAGATATAGCACTAATGAGGACAATACCGGGTATGGTTGTGATAAGTCCGTCTGATGACATAGAAGCAAAGGCAGCAGTAAAGGCAGCATATGAATATGTGGGTCCGGTTTACCTTAGATTTGGTCGTTTGGCAGTACCGGTAATAAACGACAATCCGGATTATAAATTTGAAATTGGAAAAGCAGTTACGTTAAAAGAGGGAACAGACTTAACTATTATTACAACCGGACTTCCTGTGTCGAACTGTATGGAAGTTGCTGATATGCTTGAAAAAGAGGGTGTTAGTACTAGAGTCATAAATATGCATACAATTAAACCACTTGATAAAGATGTAGTATTAAAAGCCGCAAGAGAAACCGGAAAGATTATTACAGTTGAAGAGCATTCGATAATAGGTGGACTTGGTGGAGCAGTTAGCGAGGTTGTTGCCGAAGAAGGCGGTGCTACAGTACATAAAATCGGTATTTATGATGTATTTGGCGAGTCGGGTCCAGCCGTAGCGTTACTAAAAAAATATGAACTTGACACAGAAGGTATTTACAAACAGGTTAAAGATACATTAAAATAGATATGGAAATATGGTAAAACACGATAAGAGATAAGAAGTAGAAATGCTTTTTATCTCTCATTGTTCATGAAGGAGCTATTTTTGTTTAAGGGAAAAAAGAACTTTCGAGTAATCGATGATGACGAAGAAATAGAAATCAATATTGATGAAGTTGAAAAGGATATTGAGACGCAAATTAAAACGCATAAAAGAAAGCGCAGAATCATAATTTCAATTGTGATGACGGTGCTTATTATTGTTACGGTTGGAACCGGTTTATTTATTCATTATCAAACATATACAACAGTTAGAGATATTGAGAAATATGATAGTGATAGTGAAGATAATAGCTCTTACATCAAGTTTTTAAATGGCGTTCTAAAATATAGCAAAGATGGCGTATCTTTAGTTAGCAATGATGGAAAAGAGACGTGGAATAGCCCATATGAAATGAAGAACCCGATTGTTGCAATATCGGCTAAATCAGTTGCGGTTGGCGATAAAGGAGCTAATCAGATTTTAGTGTTTGATAAAAACGGCATAAAAGGTGAAATCAAAACTACGTCACCAATTGAAAAGATAAATATATCTGAGCAAGGTATTGTATGTGCAGTATTAAGTAATGACAATGATCCTGAGATAGTTTGTTATGATGCTTCAGGAAATATATTGGTTCAACACAGTGCTTCATTTAGTAATTCCGGTTATCCGGTTGACGCAGAAATATCATCAGATGGAAAAACGCTTATGGTTTCGTATTTGAATATTGGAAATGAGAGTATAACTTCAAAGGTAAATTATTATAATTTTGCAGGAGAAGAAGATAATAATAAAGAGATATCTATAGTTGACAAAGAATATAAAAACACAATAGTACCAACGGTTTTCTTCATGGGAAATAATATATCAGTCCATGTCGGTGATAATCAAATGTCTATTATACGAGGAAGTGAGAAGCTGGATGAAGTAGCGAATATTACTTTCGATAATGAAATCCTTAGTGTTGTAAATAGTGATAAGCTAATCGGAATAGTGGAAAAAGACAAGACGGACTATAGATTATACCTATACGATGTTAGAGGAAAAGAGGTACTTAATAAGAAGTTTTCTACAGAGTATAGTCATATAAAACTTGTGGGAAATGAAGTTATTATGTATGATGGTACTAAATGTTGTATTATAACTAGAGACGGGGTCATTAGATTTGAAGGGGATACACAGAGAAATATACTTGAAATCTATCCGGTCATTGGTATTAATAAATATATTGTTGTGAGTGAGACGGGCATAGAATCCGTGCGACTTACAAAATAGTAGGAGAGTAGATATTTATGAATTGGCTATTGATACTTGTAGGAGCAGTTTTTATTATTAGTATAGCGGTAGGTATTTATAGGGGTGCTATTAAGATACTAGTGTCACTTGTTACAACGATTGTAGTTATTATTCTCGTTTCTGTGTTGACACCATATGTAGCAACTGGCCTTAAAAATGCAACACCTGTTGATGATATGATTGAAGAATATGTCGTAGATAAGATGACGACCTATACTTCAGGTGTATTAAATGCGGAAAATGGTACAGGTCTAACTGAAGATGCGGTTAGAAAAGTGCTTAACGCTGCAGGCATTACCGAAGAAATGTTAGAAGGTTACGGGTTTACTGTTGAAGATATTACTGAGGGAAAGGTTTCAAGTGAGGATTTAGAAGGCATGGGTGTATCGTCTCAGATTCTTGCTGGACTGAAGGAGTCTCAGAGTTCTCTCGCAGAAGAAATAGAAGAGGCAGAGATACCACGTGATGTGCAAGTGCAGGCAATAAATAATGCTGAATTACCAGAGGTATTCAAAAATTTACTTATGGAAAATAATAATGATGAAGGATATGCAAAGGTAGGCGCTGAGACATTTGGACAATATGTTGCCGGTTTTTTATCAAATATAATTATGCATGTTATCGCCTTTATTAGTCTCTTTCTTATAATAACTATAATTGTCAGAGCAATAATATTTGCCCTTAACACTGTAACTGAATTACCGGTAGTCGGAGTGCTCAACAGAATTGGAGGTGCTGTTCTGGGAGCTGCAGGTGCTCTTATAATAGTGTGGTTTCTATTTTTGGTGATAACACTGGTATATGCGGCAGGCATAGGACAAGGGGTGTATGAAATGATTCAAGACAATAGTACTTTGGCGATGATATATAATTACAATCCTATAATGACAATTGCATTAAGGTTTTAACAGCTGATGTTATGGCTAATATTGAAGCGGCGATTAGTTATAGATCATTTAGCAGGCATGAAAAGCCTGCTATTTTTTTGTTTGACATATATGCTATTATGCATTACAATATATCCACTACATTGCAATGCATAATAGTGAAGAGAAAGGGGTACTAATTTGATTTCATCTCAAATGTTAAAGGGCGTTCTTGAAGGCTGCATATTGAAGATAATCAGTTCTAAACAGACTTACGGATACGAAATATCAGAAGAACTAAACAAATACGGTTTTTCAAAAATTTCTGAGGGTACGATTTATCCGATATTATTACGACTTGAAAAAAACAATTCTATTGTAGCTGAGTATAAAGCGTCCCCTAATGGTCCCAAACGTAAATATTTCTCAATCACGCCAACGGGAATAGAAGAATTACAGATGTTTTTTCTAAGTTGGCAAGAACTGCACAACGCTATAAGTATGTTATATGAACTGGAGGAATAAAAATGGGTAATAAGTTAAATGAACTGCGTAGGATAAACAACGAGCTGGACGGTGAAATATACAAGGAAAATCAACCTATATTTACTGACATGATATGCTACATTCGAAGTGCAAATATATCTGAGTTAAGTCAAGAAATGGTACGACGCGATTTGAGCGAAATGGTATTATCAGCACAAAGCCGAGGGGAAAAAATTGACGATGTTATTGGAGGAGACTTTAAAGAATTTTGCGATGATGTAATATCAAATCTACCATCACGAACAAAAAAAGAGAAATGGATTGACCTATTTGATACATTTTGCTCCTGTATGTGAGTCTGTTAAAGAATTTCTGTAAATTAAG
>JBKEBP010000003.1:0-3999 GCA_047973235.1 Suipraeoptans sp.
TTTCGACTTTGTGTACAGGTTTCTTTTCTCTTCTTGCCATAATAATAGGCCTCCTATGATTTTATTTTATCATAGAAGACCTTATTATTCTTAATTTACAGAAATTCTTTCACAGACTCGCTAATTTTCAATTTTTGAGGTCAAAATCGGTTATTTCCCGATAGCCCCTTTTTGCTTTTTCTAAACCATCAATGCACTATAATAAGCATTATTTACTGCATGATATATCTGCCCTACATTCTTACAATCACCAACTATATAGTACTCATTGGCCACATCACAAAGTTCGTCAACACTTTTGTATGGAGCTCTAAATCCAAGTGCACAGACAATACTATCTGCCTCTATAAGTATCTCTTCACCGTTATTCTCACATACAACACCTTCGTCCACAATTTCCTTAACTATAGTATCCGTGTAAATTTGGGCTGATTTTTCAACCTCAACGATAAGTCCACCTCGATAGAAACTATTTACATCTTCCGCAACATCAGCTTTCATTTCAACTATAGTACATTTTTTTCCATCATTTGCAAATGATACTGCCGCTTCACTTCCGACCAGTCCCCCACCCATGATAACTACTTTTTCACCTAGTTTTTCAGGATGAAGTTCTGCATCAATCGCCATTAATACCTTTTTATTATCAATTCCTTTGATTGGTGGTTTAAGTTCATTTGACCCTATAGCAACAAATAGTACATCCGGGTTTTGTTCTTTAATATACTCCGGATTCACTTCCGTGTTTAACACAACATTAGTGTCTGTCACCTTTACCCTGTCAATAAGCACTTCACAAAATTGTATAATATCTTTCTTAAAGTATGGTGCTCCTGCAGGATGTAGATTTCCACCAAGCTTATCAGACTTTTCTACCAATGTAACCTTATGACCTCTATCAGAAAGCGTAATCGCTGCCTGTAGCCCTGCCGGCCCACCTCCTGCAATGAGTACATTTTTTACTTTAGTTGATCTTTTCGTTAAGCACTTCTTTGCCATCTGTTGACCCATAATAGGATTAACAGTGCATTTAACTGACTCAGTCTTTGTTGTTTCACCAAAACATTCATAACACCTAATACATGGTGTTATATCTTCTGCATTGTCTCCTAGTGCTTTAGTCGGTAAATACGGATCTGCCAGTAAAGCTCTACCAAGCTCGACAATATCTGCTTGTCCACTTGCAATAATCTCTTCCATTTGAGCCGGATCATTTAGTGAACCAACACATGCTACCGGTTTATTAACATGCTTCTTTATCTCAGCCGCCAGGTATACATTTACTCCTCGCTCAAAGAATGACGAAGGGTGCGTTCTGCAAAACATGTCAGGATCTTCATGATTGCCACAAGAGACATTATAAAGGTCAACTTTATCTTCAACCATTTTTGCAACTTTAATGCAGTCCTCAAGTCCCAGGCCTGTTTCTGTCAAATCATCTCCTGATATCCTGATTTCTATCGGAAACATTGGGCCAACACCTTCTCTAACAGCGTCCAATGCCATTAAAAGAAATCTTGCGCGATTTTCCAGACTACCGCCAAATTCATCTTTTCTAACATTTAACGTTGGTGATAAAAACTGTGAAAATAGCCAACCATGTGCAGCATGAACTTGAACCATATCAAAGCCACATTCCTTACAAAGCTTCGCAGCTTTTCGGTAAGAATCAACTATTTCAAGTATCATCTCCCTTGGCATTTCTTTTACTTCACCTAATTCAGTTTTCTCAAAACTTGCACCATATGCCTCACCCGGGATGTCCTGATCGCCACCAACACTTGCAAGTCCTCCATACTTACCACCATGTGAAAGTTGTATATTAGCAAAGGCACCCTTATTTTTAATCGCACGCGCCGCTTGTGCCAATCCCTGCTTCACTCCAAACGAATCTAACTGCAATTGCTTATTATGCGACTTTCCTGTTTTTGAGTGGACTATAGCCTCACCATATGTTACAACTGATGCTCCGCCTTCAGCTTTCTCTTCAAGATATGCTATAATTTCAGGTGTGAAATGTCCCTCGCAAGTTATCATACTCGGACTTGTTGGTGCACCAATGATACGGTTTTTAAGCCTTGTATTTCCAATGCGAATCGGTGAATACAAATGTGGATACTTTTCCATACCTCTAAAATTATTATCCATAACACTTCTCTCCTTACTGCCTTATTCTAATGCTTCCAAATATATTTTCTTGGTCTATTCTCCAAATACGCTATCACTTCATCACCCATCATAGTCCCCGACCAATTATCAACATCCGTTGTTAAGCCTGCCATATGCGGAGTAAGTGTTACATTTCGCATCTTGAGCAGTGGATGATTAGCCGGAATTGGTTCTTGCCAGAATACATCAAGTGCAGCACCTCTAATTATCTTGTTTTCGAGTGCTTCAACTAAATCCTGTTGTTCAATAACAAATGCCCTTGCTGTGTTAATAACATATGCCGTTGGCTTCATCTTCGAAAACCATTCCTTATTTACCATTCCTTTTGTAGATTCGATGACAGGAAGGTGAATGCTTATTATGTCACTATCTGAAAGCATAGTATCAAGATCAACACTTATGGCTCCATCTTCCTCAATTCTCTCTTTTGGACAATATGGATCGTACGCAAGAATTTCCATTCCGAATGCCTTAGCACGCACGGCAACTTCTCTACCTATAGCACCATACCCTGCAATTCCAAGTTTCTTGCCATGTAATTCAAATCCTATTCCGTAGTCAATAAAAGGATGATTTGCCTCTAATGGTCCCCAAGTTACATTCTTAACATCAGGTACTTCGTAAATATCCTTTACCGCTTCACCTAGATGTTCACCTTTTTGAAGTCCTGTACTTGATAGCGTCATATTCCTCGCAGCCGCTATCATAAGACCTATATTAAACTCCGCAACAGCCACTCTGTTTCTACCGGGTGTGTATGATAACTCAAGTCCGCAATCATCTATTGCCTGATAATCAACCGTAGCCGGAGTTCCTTTTGCAACTCCCATAAACTTCATACCTGCTTTTGACCATGCTTCTATAGTTTCAGCTCCTGCATATTCATCACCTAGAACAACTAACTCATTACCCATGCATTCATCTCTTGTCAGTTCTTCGTTAACATTACCTTTTCCATGTTTTAGTTCTCCACAAATGGTGACATCACACATTTGATTTATAAACTTCATTTGCTTCTCCGGAATCGGCGTACATAGTGCAAGTTTCTTCTTCATTTATTCGTCTCCTTTGTCTTTCCGACATATATATTGATAAATAATATTATGGCAAATATTGTCATTCCTATAGCCGCTACTACATATGCATTTGTCGTTGTTGCCTCTTTAAATATTCCGGTAGAAATGGCATTTATAACCACCGGTGAAATAAGCTGTCCTACCGACATCATGCACGTAAAGACCGCTGCTGCCATGGCTGTTGCCGCAGGTGAAACCGCATTTGAAACATCCACCATCGCTTGAGGTATAAACATACCTTGAGAAAACCCGCAGAAAACTGCTGCCACGCTTAACATTAAATAATTGCCTGGAAATACTATTAATAAAATCGCACCTACACTAAAACAACACATCGCAACCGGAAGTGTGTAAGATTTTGTGATTTTGGTTACATAGCCGAGAATTAATCCGATTACAATCTGAGATGCAGAAAACAGTCCTGTTATAATACCCGTTAAACCACTACCTCCAGCTACACTTTCGCTAATATGCATTGCAATATTAGTGGTAAATGTTATTAGAAACAAAAACTCAATCATTCCAAAAAATGATGTTTTAAACACACTTTTATTTAATTTTATTTTCTGAGTTTTCGTTATTTTAACGACTCCTGTCTCAGGCAAAAGTATTGCAATCAATATCATGGAAATGAAACCTATAATATTAATAAAATAGGAATACTTAAATCCCAGAGTTCCAAGTTGTCCACCCAGGGTTGTAATAACTACCATACCAACCCCTATACTGGCCGCTTGAACTCCCATAACAGAAA
>JBKEBP010000206.1:0-50765 GCA_047973235.1 Suipraeoptans sp.
CCAAAAGTCTTGAAGCATTAGCAGCAGTAGAAGTTTAGTACAAAAAGAGTGTGCATTTCGCGCACTCTTTTTGTACTAATATAGTTGATTTGAGGAGGTAAGAGATGTATCAAAACAAAGATTTAAAGGCATTTGCAAAAGAGATAAGAGTAAATGCATTAACTGCGCTAGGTAAGCTTGGATTTGGACATATAGGTGGCGCAATGTCAGCGGCTGATGTACTGGCTGTACTATACGGAAAAGCTATGAATATAGATCCGGAGAATCCAAGGTGGGATGATAGAGACTACTTTGTAATGTCTAAGGGACATGCAGGCCCTTCGTTGTATTCAGCACTGGCTCTGCTTGGGTATTTTCCGGTAGAGGAATTATCAACCATTAATACAAATGGGACGAGACTTCCCAGCCACTGTGATAGAAATAAAACGCCGGGTATAGATATGAGTACGGGAGCACTTGGACAAGGGATGTCCACCGCTATAGGTATAGCTCATGGTAATAAACTTAAAGGTAAGGATAGCTATACATATTTACTTATTGGAGATGGCGAGTGTGATGAAGGACAAGTATGGGAAGGTGCACTATACGCACCACAGCATAAGCTAGACCACCTCATTGCATTTATTGATATGAATAAACAACAATTAGATGGTTATACAAAAGACATACTTGACTTGGGTGATTTAAGAAAGAAATTTGAGGACTTCGGATGGAACGCACTTCAAGTAGATGGCCACGACGTAGATGCGATATATGCAGCGATAGAATCAGCAAAAGACCAAAGCGGTAAACCAAGTATGATAGTACTTGATACTTCAAAGGGATATGGCTGCAACTTTGCCGAAGGAGTTCTATATAACCACCACATGACATTTACTAAGGAACAATGCGAGGATGCAATTACGTGTTTACTAAAGGAGGGCAATTAAGATGGCTTATACAGTAGTAAAAGAGCATAAAGTAGAAAAGTATGCAATGCGTGATGCGTTTGCACAGACTATGACTGAATTAGTTAAAGAAGATTCTCGCATTATGTATTTGGAAGCTGATTTAATGAATTCAATAGGTATGGTTCCGTTTTCAAAAGAATTTCCTGATAATACAGTAAACTGTGGTATACAAGAGGCAAATATGGTGGGTGTGGCTGCGGGTATGTCGGCTGTTGGATTAATACCATTTACCCATACGTTTGGTTGCTTCGCAACGAGGAGAGCACTTGATCAGATATTTTTATCAGGAGCGTATGCGAAAACTAATATACGTATGCTTGGAAGTGATCCGGGAGTAACGGCTGCTTACAATGGTGGTACGCATATGCCGTTTGAGGATGTGGGACTTCTTAGAGGAATACCGGGTATAACTATTATTGAACCGACTGATGCAACTATGCTAAAAGATATGGTTAGACAAACGGCTAAGATGGACGGTATATTTTATATCAGACTCTCAAGGAAGAATGCAATTAAAGTATTTGAGGATAATTCGTCCTTTGAGATAGGTAAGGCGGCTAAGATAAAGGATGGAAGCGATGTTACTATTATTGCGTCAGGTATATGTGTAGATGATGCAAGGCTGGCAGCCGAGGAACTTGAGTCAAAAGGTATAAATGCAGCAATATTAAATGTATTTACTATTAAACCAATAGATAAAGCTGCTATTATAGAAGCTGCTAAAAGCACGGGGGCTATTGTAACGGTTGAAAATCACAACATTCATAACGGGCTTGGAAGTGCAGTATCAGAGGTTCTGTCAGAGAATGTTCCGGTGCCAATGTGCAGAATAGGAGTAAATGATGAGTTCGGCGAGGTTGGTTCCGTAGATTATCTTAAAGAGCGCTTTGGATTAACGGTCGCTAATATAGTAAACAAATGTGAAAACGTAATGAAGTTAAAGTAGCGGGAAATAATAAGAAATAAATGATGAGGTGATATTATGCAGTATGTAAAAATCGAAAAGCTTGATGATGTAAATGCAGCATTAGTTACAATATCAAGGGAAAAAGCATTAAATGCATTAAATAATGATGTTCTAAAAGATATAGATACAGCGTTTGATGAAGTAGAGAAAAGCTATGATGTAAGTAGTGTTATTATTACAGGAGAAGGTGACAAGTCATTTGTTGCAGGGGCTGATATAGCTCATATGAGAGATTTGAATAAGAAGGATGCTCAGGAATTTTCCAGGTTCGGTTCAGAAGTTTTTAGTAGAATTGAGAACTTCCCAATACCGGTAATCGCTGCTATAAATGGCTATGCACTTGGAGGTGGTCTTGAACTTGCAATTGCTTGTGATTTTAGAATAGCCTCTGAGAATGCATTGTTTGCATGCCCGGAAGTGGGGCTTGGGATAATACCGGGATTTGGCGGAACGCAGAGACTTATGCGAGTAATTTCTGTTGGCAAAGCAAAGGAAATGATATATTCCGGTGAGAGAATAGATGCATCTAAAGCAAAGGAAATAGGTCTTGTGAATGCGAAAGTAACAAGTGCGGAGTTAATTGAGTATACAAAGACTATTGCAAAGAGAATAGCCAAGAACTCATTAAATGCAGTAAAAATAGCTAAAAAAGCAATGAATGACGGAGCCGGCAGACCAATAGTAGAAGGTATCAGCATTGAAACGATGATATATCCTAATTGCTATGAGACCAAGGATCAGGTAGAGAGAATGACTGCATTTGTTAATAAGTCAAAAAAGTAAGATGAATAAGTAGGAGAATGTGATGAAAAAGAAGATAGTCTTAGCAGGTGCATGTAGGACCGCAATCGGTAGTTTTGGTGGAAGCTTAAGTAGCATTCCCGCTACAGAACTTGGCGGTATAGTCATAAAAGAAGCTATTAAGAGAGCGGGTATAACGCCGGGAGACATTGACCATGTGTATATGGGAAATGTATTGCAGTGTGGTCAGGGGCAAAACGTAGCAAGACAAGCTGCTGTTCGCGCGGGAATCCCTTATGAAGTTCCTGCGGTAACTGTAAACGTAGTGTGTGGTTCAGGACTGGACGCAGTAAATATGGCGTCAAACATGATAGAAGCCGGTGAGGCTGACATTGTTATAGCCGGTGGAACGGAAAATATGTCACGTGCACCTTACTATATGGAGAATGCAAGATTTGGTTATCGCATGGGAGATGGAAATGTAAAGGACTCTATGATAACGGATTCTCTTTGGGATGCATTTAGTAATTATCATATGGGAATTACAGCGGAAAACATAGCAGATGAGTGGAAGATATCAAGAGAAGAACAAGACGAGTTCGCATTTGATAGCCAACAGAAAGCCATACTAGCATTAGGTAAGGGTGTGCTAAGTGATGAAATAGTACCGGTTGAAGTAAAACAAAAACGAGATATAGTGGTATTTAAAGAAGATGAGTCTCCCAGAAAAAATGTCAGTATTGAAAAAATGAGTTCACTCCCAAGTGCATTTAAAAAATATGGATCAGTGACTGCGGCAAATGCATCTACGATTAATGATGGAGCAGCTGCAGTAGTTGTTATGAGTGAAGATAAAGCAAAAGAGCTCGGAGTAGACTTTATGGCATACTATGAGGGTGGTGCACTTGCAGGAGTAGATCCGCAGATAATGGGAATCGGACCGGTGGCAGCTACTAAGAAGGTAATGAAGAAGCTTAATATAACTATAAAAGATATTGAGCTGATTGAAGCTAATGAAGCTTTTGCGGTTCAGGCGATAGCAGTCAAGCGAGAACTTGGTATAACCGACGAAAAGGTCAATGTAAGTGGGGGAGCAATCGCGCTGGGGCATCCGGTAGGAGCATCGGGAACCAGAATACTGGTTACGCTATTGCACGGAATGAAAAGACTTGACAAAAAGATAGGCCTTGCCACATTATGTATAGGTGGTGGAATGGGATGTGCAGTGATAGTCAAAAGGTAAAACATGAATACAAGAGATTTTGTAAAAACATTTATACGCGTAGCAATAATAATTATTTTGCAAAACATGATTTCTTATAGTGCAAATGTTGCTGACAACATTATGCTTGGTATATATGCACAAGCAGCATTATCTGCAGCAACTATTATCAATCAACTTCAGTTCATATTTCAGCAAATGATAAATGGACTTGGAGAGGGTTTGGTGACTATATGTGCTAGAGCGTGGGGGAAAAATGATAAAAGAATAGTTTATAAATATTCATGCATCGCTGTAATTATAGGATTGGTGACAGCCGTAGTATTAACATTTATTACGGCCCTTTTTCCTACACAGATAATGATGATTTTTACAAAAGACCCCCTCATTACCAGTGAAGGGCTTGTATATCTAAGTATCATCAAGTTTACATATATACCTTTTGCAGTTACTACAATATTGCTGTCAGCACTTCGCAGCATGGAAAATGTGAATATAGGTCTTATTGTATCAATGTCTACACTTGGTATAAATATAGTTCTCAATTATTTGCTTATTTATGGAAACATGGGATTTCCCGAGCTTGGAGTATCAGGAGCAGCAATTGCAACTCTAATATCCAGATTAGTAGAAATCACAATAGTAGTACTTTATATTTACAAAAAGCATAAGAAAATGCTGAGCGCAATATCATCTGTTTCAAAAGATATGGTTAGAAACATTTTGACGATATCTATGCCTATTATGATAGTTCAAACAGCATTCGGGCTATCGATAAGCGTACAAACTGCAATTCTAGGACATATGTCCTCGGATGCTATAGCAGCTAATTCGGTTGCAACAAACATATTTCAGTATTTGAAAATAATTGCAATAGGAAGTTCATCGGCTACCGTAGTTGTATTAGGGAAAGTGATTGGAAGTGGAGAACTGAAGCTTTTCAATCGATATAAGAAGATGTTGCAATATATATATTTAGGTATAGGAATAGGTATATGTATAATCCTAAATGTTGTCAAATATCCGCTTGTTAGTATTTATTCGCTGACTGATAATACAAAGAGCATGGCGGTTTGTATTATTACAATTCTTAGTATCGCTGCGATTGGAATGGCATATCAAATGCCTACAAACAATGGAATCATAAGAGCCGGTGGAGATACCGGATATGCACTTAAAGTAGATCTTATTAGCATATGGCTTATTATGTACCCGGTTACTATAATCGCATTGTTCATATTTAAGGCATCACCATTAGTAGTAGTGGCATTACTTAATTCAGATCAGATATTCAAATGTATTCCGATTTTTATTAAAGCAAATTTCAGATATAAGATGAAGAGTATTGAGTGAAGGTAGAGTAAAAACGCACTTATCAGAGAAATGTGATAAGTGCGTTTTATTATTATAGAACCACTATAATAAAAAGAATCATTTATGTAGAACGGATTGTCTAAATTTGTGAGGAGTTGTACCTGTTCTTTGTTTAAAAATTCTAATGAAATGTATAGGATCTTGGAATCCGCATAAGGTAGCTATTTCGTCAAGTGTTTTTTCAGTAGTGATTAATAATTTGCGTGAATGAGAAATACGAATATCAAGCAAGTATTGATGCGGTGTGCTTCCGGTATGTGCTTTGAAAGAATGAGAAAGATGTGATTGGCTTAGCTGTAGGTATTCCGACATATCAGCTAGAGTGATTTTTTCATGAAAGTGTGACTCCATGTAATCAATAACTTTAAGAATGGTCTCATCCATTTTCATAAGATCAGGTTGGCTAGAGCTATATAAGTCGCTCAATACTCGGTGTACGAGTGCGGAAATCAGGTGTTCGTTAAGTATGTGTTTTCTGACCTGATGAAGAATGGCTTGAAACATGCTTTCGAAATCCTTGCTATTTGCAGTTGTTATTACGCATCCACATTTATTATATATGAGATCATAATAAAGTTTACTTGAATTCCCATTATAATGAAAGTAATAGAAATTCAGGTCTTCTACAGCATAGTATTCATGGGGGTCATGACAATCTAAAATTATTGTATGACCGGGTAATACTTGGTACTCCTCTCCGCGAAATTTCACGCCCATGGTTCCACTCTTGACATGAATTAGCAGAAAACTGTCAATACTTTCGCGCGCTATACGATACTTATCATTACAATAAAAAAAACCCATATCTAAAATGTAATATAAAGCCTTTGAAGCGAAGTCGGAGTGTGGCAAATAAAAAATGGCTGAAGATTCTAATACACCTATTTCGTTTTTCTTTACAGATCTCATAGATACCTCCTAAATATTTACATCATTATAATTTGTTTCACCTTATCATATGATTATCTCAAATACAATATTCTATACAGAACAAAATGAATGAATTTCGTTAAGGAAATATCTATTTGTGCATATTTGACAAAGATAGTGCAAATTTTTTAGAATCCACAGTGCAGGATTAGTTTATAATTTGCGACAATTACAATTGTATTAAATAGAGCCATTTGATATTGTTGTTGTAAGATTACGATAAACAAGATAATTGTAGGATAGAAACTTGTTTTGATGGTGGAAAGGAGTCATAGCAAGATTGATTTGTTAATATCGTAATATGGTGAAGCGCATAGCTATATAAAAATATGCATAAACGAGAAAATAATTAAGGAGGTGTAAATGTGTTGCAAAACAACTCGACGGGAGAATATGTCCTGGAGCTAAAAGGTATCTCCAAATCCTTCCCAGGTGTAAAAGCGCTGGATAACGTGAGTTTAAAATTAAAGCCAGGTAGCGTCCATGCACTTTGTGGTGAAAATGGTGCAGGTAAATCTACACTTATGAAAATTATTAATGGTATTTATACAATGGATGAAGGCGAAATAATATACAAGTCCAATAAGGTAGTGCCACAGAGCCCCAAAGCTATGCTAGAGATGGGTATAGCTACAATTCATCAAGAGTTAAGTCCAATTTTAGATATGACAATTGCTGAAAATATTTTCCTAGGACGTGAACCATTAGATGCTATACATTGTTTAGATTGGAAAAAGCTATGGAAAGATACACAGACGTTACTTGATGAGTTTGGATTCAACTATGATCCGAAAGCATTAATGCGTAGTTTGACAGTATCAGATATTGCTTTAATTGAAATTGTTAAAGCTATATCAAGGGATGCATCTGTAATTATAATGGATGAGCCGACATCATCTATAACAGACTCGGAAGTTCATGTTTTATTTGACAATATCAAGCGTTTGCAAAAACGTGGAATTGGTATAATCTATATTTCTCATAAGATGGACGAAATTTTTGAAATATGTGATGAAGTGACAATTTTGCGTGATGGGCAATGGGTACATCACTGTTTGATCGATAGTATAGACAAGAATGGAATAATTCAACAGATGGTTGGAAGAGAAATAGATGACCAGTTTCCAAAAGAAGACGCAGAGATAGGGGACCTTATACTTGAACTTAAAGATCTAAATGGTGGACGATTTAAAAATGTTAATTTCTCTATACGCTCAGGAGAAATTGTAGGATTTGCAGGTTTGGTAGGTGCAGGTCGAAGTGAATTGTTTCGAGCGGTATTTGGTCTTGACAAAATAGAATCCGGGAAAGTGCTTCTTGATGGCAATGAAGTGATTTTCAATAATAGTGGACAGGCTATAGAGAGCGGTGTGCTAATGGCAAGTGAGGATAGAAAGCGAGAAGGAGTGGTTCTATGTCGTTCGATAAGAGAGAATATTACACTTGCAAGTTTGCGTGACATTACCAGGAATGGACACTTAAATTTGTCGAAGGAACGAGAAAATGTAAAGGAAATGGCAACTGCACTTTCGATTAAAATGGCATCTAGTGAATCACCGGTTTCATCGCTATCAGGTGGTAATCAACAAAAAGTAGTTTTGGCAAAATGGTTATTGAAAAATCCTAAAGTAATGATTTTGGATGAACCAACTCGAGGTATAGATGTTGGTGCTAAATATGAGATATATCGTTTGATGTGTGAATTGGCACAGAAGGGAGTGGCTATTATTATGATTTCTTCTGAAATGCCGGAAATATTAGGTATGAGCGATAGAATTGTCGTCATGTCACAAGGAAAGGTAACAGGAGAGATTAGTAGGGCTGAGGTGACTCAAGCAAAAATCATGGAACTTGCTGTAAGGGGGTTTGAAAATGAAGAATAAATCAATAGAACAGGGAAAAAGGAAAACGAGTCTTACTGATATATATAGTAAATATGGTATTTTTATAATTTTAATAATTTCTATTATAATAGCGTCATTTCTAAGTGACACATTTTTAACACCTCGAAATTTAATGAACGTAGTAAGACAAAACTCAGTTATTATGATAATTGCTTTTGGCTCACAAATGGTACTGATTAGTGGTGGTACAGATTTATCTCCCGGGTCAGTCTGTGCTTTTGCAGGTACAATTTCAACAATGGTTATGATGAGTACAAATAATATAGTTATCGCATTATTGGTAGGCATAATGTGTGGTGTTGCATTTGGATTCTTAAATGGGTGGGTTATAACCACGGCTGGTATTCCACCATTTATCATGACTTTGGCAACTCAGTTTATAGGACGTGGAGCTATTTTAGCTATTACAGATGCTCAGCCAGTTGTTGGATTTGATAGTAGTTTTACGGTTTTTGGTCAAGGATATATAGGACCTATACCGCTGCCGGTAGTCATAATGTTAGTTGTATTAGCGGTTTATTGGTTTATGATGAACAGAATGCGATTTGGTCGTTATGTATATGCAGTAGGTGGGAATGAAGATGCAGCAAGGGCATCAGGAATAAATTCGAAATGGATTAAAATCAAAGCCTTTGTTTTTGCAGGCGGTGCTGCAGGATTAGCGGGAGTAATATTGATGAGCAGGCTTAATTCAGGACAACCCACTGGAGGAGAGCAATATGAATTTGATGCAATCACAGCTGCAATTATTGGTGGTACATCGATGTCCGGTGGAGTTGGAAAGGTATATGGGACTGTGGTTGGTGCCTTATTTGTCGGTGTTCTATTAAATATTATGACTCAAATGGATGTTTCGGCATATTATCAGAGAATTGTTAAAGGTGCAATAATTGCGCTTGCAGTTATCATTGATTCGCAAGTTAGACGCGCTAGAAAAATATAATAGTGAGATACATATTTTCAACACATACATATTTTCAACAGAAAAAGGAGGAAGAGAAATGAAAAAACGTTTTTTATCTATTTTACTTGTATCTGTTTTACTTGTTGGTTTATTAAGTGCATGTTCTAGTGGTGGTGGCTCAGGAGAGACATCTAATGGAAGTGATAGTGGGAATGACTATGTTTTTAGAGTTGGTTTTATTAATATAGATAATGCAGATTCAGCATGTTATCCAGCGATGGTTGAGTTTGAGAAGTATGTGGAAAGCCCTGAGTTTGCAGAAAATATTGGAGTAGATTCAGTAGAAGTTTTAACGGCTGATTCGGCAAAAGATATCGAAAAACAAACCACAAATGTAGAGACAATGCTTACGAGAGGAATAGATATGTTATTTCTCATTGGAGTTGATACAGAAGCTAATACCGTAGCAGTTGAAGCGTGCAATGCTGAGGGAATACCAGTATATATGGTGGGTACAGAGGCCTCAGGTGGTGATTGGAAATTTGTAGGTTTTAACGAGATTGAGTTAGGCAAGCGACAAGGAGAGTGGTGTGTGGATAATCTTCCAGAAAACACTAAAATTTGTTACCTCGAAGGAACTCCGGGACGAGAGGCTGCAGTACTACGTAAGCAAGGGTTCGAAGAAGGCATTGCATCCAGAAGTGATTTAGAAATTATTTCAAGCCAAACGGCGAAGTTTGAAACAGCTGCAGCGATGCAGGTGACAGAGGATTGGATTCAAACATATGCAGATGATATTGGGTGCATAGTTGCGGCTGATTCAAAAATGATTGTAGGAGCAGTTGAAGGATTGAAAGGTGCTAATATGAATGAGCAAGTAATAACTTGTGGAGTTGTGCATCTAGGAGAAGAGGATGGTTATATGGTAAAAGATGGAGACTGTTCATATTCTATTTTTGTATATTGGCCAAGTATTGGAACTTTATGTGGAGAAATTGCAGAAAAGGTTTATTTGGGCGAAGATATAGAGCAGGAAACTTATATTGAACTACAGGACATGACTCCTGACAACTTTGAGGAAATAGTTAACGCTATTTAATAACATAAATAATATTACTGTTTACAAAATTGAAAAAAGTATGTGTTGAAATATATAGAATGAAATAGTAGGAAAAAAATTATGGAAAATAAAATTGTTGTAGGAGTAATTGGCGGCGGGAGTATAGGAAGATTGCATATATCAAATATAAAACATGCTATTCCGAATATAGAACTTCGTTATGTGGTTGACCCCTTTCCCGACAATTATAACGAGTGGGCAAGTCAGAACGGATATCCAAATGCGATTAGTGATTATAATGTGATTTTGCAGGATCCGGATATCCAAGGTGTATTAATTTGTTCTTCGGCATCGACGCATGCAGACTTGACAATAGAATGTGCAAAAGCAGGAAAGCATGTATTTTGTGAAAAACCACTTGATTATGATTTAGAAAAAATAAAAGATGTAATCAAAATAGCTCAAAAGCACAATATTAAGGTACAAATGGGATATAATCGTCGTTTTGATCATAATTTTTCAAGGGCACATAAACACGTTCTTGAGGACAAAGTCGGCGAGGTAAGACATATTAAAATCACCTCACGTGATCCGTTGCCGCCACCGGAAGAATATTTCAAAGCTGTCGGCGGATCCGCAGGCGGGATGTTTTTAGACACATCTATTCATGATATAGATATGGCTAGGTATATGGCGAGAGGTGCGGAAGTAATAGAAATATTTGCAACAGGCTCTGCAATGGTTAATAAAGAAGCTGTAGGTGGTGTAGACACATCGACAATTGTCCTTAAATTTGATACAGGTGCGATGGCAATAATAGATAACTGTTGGCAATGTACCTATGGTTACGATCAACGACTAGAGGTATTTGGCTCGAAGGGATTCATTACGGTGGATAATGATAAAGAGTCAACCTGTGTGCTAAATAATGAGTACGGTGCTCAAGCCGAACAAGCTCTATATTTCTATAATACACGTTACATAAAAGCATATAGAAAAGAACTTGAGCGGTTTGCAGAGTCGATATTAAATGAAACAAATGTGCTTGTTGATGAGAAAGATGGATATTATTCGGTTCTTATCGCAAAGGCTTGTGATATTTCGGTGAAGGAGAAACGTATCGTAAGTATGGAAGAAATGATAAAAATATAAATTCGGGAGAAATGCTATGAAAACAAAAATGAGAGCAGCAGTATTTGAAGGAAATGGGATTTTGAACGTTAAGTCCGTACCAACACCACAGATTAGGACGGCCGATGAAGTAAAAATAAAGGTTATAACATGTAGTATTTGCGGAAGTGATTTGCATGTGTTAAATGTACCACCGGGACAAGATGCAACACCTGGAATTATCATGGGACATGAGATTTATGGAATTGTAGAGGAAATTGGAAATGATGTCACACATGTACAAATCGGTGACATGGTTACGGTTGATCCGATAATTCCTTGTGGACATTGTCGTGATTGTCGAAATGGGTTTGGAGTTTTATGTATGAATGCAGTTTCTACAGGTCAGACAAGAAACGGTGGATTTGCAGAATACTGTGTCTTTCCAAAGAATCAAGTTTATGTTGTCCCGACATCCATCCCGGCATCGACAGCATCGCTCATAGAGCCACTATCATGTGTGATGAATGCTATTGTGAAATTAAATCCAACCCCACTCGATAATGTTATTATTTTTGGAGCAGGTGCAATAGGACTGATTTTTATCAGAGTGCTAAAGCTGTACGGTGTGAAAAATATACTTGTGTGCGAGCCGTTAGAAGAGAGACAAGCATTTGCAAAACACTGTGGTGCAGATTGGATTTTGAATCCGATAAAGGACAATTTGGAACAGTCAATATTAGAAAAATGGGATTCATTAGCGAATATTGTTGTTGATGCAGTGGGAGCAGGTGTTATTACAGAACAAGCGTTACCTTTATTAGGAAGCAGGGGCCGTTATATGATTTTTGGTCAAGATAATAATGCAAAATCAACGATTGCACCTTCGTTGATTACACGACATGAATTACAGGTGCTAGGTTCATATTGCACTAATCATACATTTATTAAATCAATTGACCTTTTACATAATCCTAAACTGGGATTGGAAAAGGTGATTAGCCATAGATTTGACCTAGATGATATAAAAAAAGGAATTGAAGTTGTTAGAAGTAAGGAAGCATCAAAGGTAATCATATATCCGAACGGGATGTTTGACGATTAGTATAAGGTGAAAAATGACAAAATTGAATTTTGGTATGGTTGGTGGTGCAGAAGGCTCCTTTATTGGTGAAGCTCATCGAATGGGTGCACAGATGAATAACATGGCTGTAATGGTGTGCGGTTGCTTTTCGCGTGATATGAACAAAAATTTTGCTAATGGTAGCGTATGGGGTATAGACAAGGATAGGGTGTATCCGAATTATTGGACTATGGCAAAAGAGGAAAGTCAACGATTTGATGGCATAGATTTCGTAGTTATAGCAACACCTAATAATACACATTACGAAATAGCCAAGTGTTTTCTGGAATATAATATACATGTGTCATGCGATAAACCGGTTGCACTTAAGTTAAAAGAAGTGAATGAGCTTGAGGAGATAACTGCCAGAAGAAATCTCAAGTTTGGAGTAAGCTTTACTTATGTGAATTATCCTATGGTACATCAACTGAGAAATATGGTCGATAATGGCGATATAGGGAATGTAAAAATGGTTATGGCTGAATATCCTCAGGATTGGGTTGCTAATGCTATAGACCGAGGAGAAAATTTGAGTAAAAATTGGCATTTTATTCAGGATTGTGCCGGTGAATCGGCAGTAACAGCTGATATAGGAGTTCATTTGTCATGCTTAATAGAGATGAGTACAGGAATACCAATAAAAAAGGTTTTGTCTCGTTTTTCGAATTACCCGAATGGCCTAGCACTTGAAACAAATACAGAGGTTCTATTCGAACTTGACGGTGGAATACCGGGAATGCTATGGGCATCACAGATAGCATTAGGTTATGAATGCGGTGTGTTAATTCGCGTGTTTGGAGATAAAGGATCACTTGAGTGGAATCATACTATACCCACAAAGCTTAAATATACACGTGTTAATGGACCTGAATCTTATTTAAATTGTGGTACAGATTATTTATATGAATATCCAAGAAAAATGTCCAGATTGGCACCAGGACATCCGGAAGGATTCTTTGAAGCATTTGGAAACTATTACTATGCATTTTGCCTTGAAATAGTGAAGAGCAAGACAAAAGAGAGTGCACCTACATTGGTTTATCCGACTATTAAAGAAGGAAAATCCAGTATGAAATTTACAAAAGCATGTATCGAGAGTAATAATGCCGGAAATGTATGGATAAACATAGATGATATGTAGCAATGAAATTACCCCTCTAAATAATACAAGGGTAAATATAAAAAAACAGGAGGATTACAAAGATGAAACAAATTAGAATTGGTCTGATAGGGGCAGGATGGATGGGAAAGGCGCATAGTAATGCGTTGTTAAATGCGCAGATGTTATTTGGACCGGACTATGGAACAGCAGTATTTGAAATAGTTGCAGATACAAATGAAGAAGCGGCAAAGAGCGCACAAAAGAATTTGGGATATAATCGATATACTTCTAATTGGGAAGAAGTTGTGTCAGATCCTAACGTAGATTTGGTTGACATTGCTACACCAAATGCATTTCACTATGAAGCAGCAAAGGCTGCACTTGAAAATGGTAAAAATGTGTATTGTGAAAAACCATTATCAATTTCTTCTGAGCAATCAAAAGAGTTAGCAGAGATAGCAGCAGAAAAAGGTGTTATTAATTATGTGGGATTTAATAATACTATGAATCCTGCAAATGCGTATGTAAGAGAGTTGGTTCACAGTGGAAAACTTGGTAAAATAATGCGTTTTACCGGAACATATGACCAAGATGGATTGTTGGATCCGAGTTTGCCTATAACATGGAGACACATTAATAAGCTTGCCGGCTGTGGAGCACTTGGTGATTTAGGTTCGCATCTTTTAAGTGTTTCTCAATTTATCATGGGAGATATTGTTTCAGTAAATGCTGTAGCAGATACGTTTATAAAAAAACGCCCAAAAACAGCAAGTTCAAATGATATGGTAGATGTGGAAAATGAGGATGTTATTACGATAATGGCTAGATATGAAAATGGTGCTATAGGTCAGATTGCATCAAGCCGTGTAGCAACGGGTAGAAAAAACTACTTGGCGTATGAAATACAAGGAACAGAAGGAACAGTATATTATGACCTTGAACAAATGGGCGAAGTTCATGTATATTTCAAATCAGACAATGAGGCAGATAGAGGCTTTAGAACTGTATTATTAAATCCGCATCACAAAGGGTATAGCGCATTTCAACCTGCAGCGGGTATTTCAATTGCGTATAATGATATGAAAATTTTAGAAGTACATGAATTATTTGCTGCAATCACAAAAAATGAACCATATGTGTGTGACTTTGACTTTGGATATAAAATCGATCGTACAGTGGATGCAATATTACAGTCAGCAACAGATTTACAGTGGATAAATATAAAATAGGAGGATAATATTATGGCAATAAATGTTGGTACAGCACCGGATTCTTGGGGAGTGTGGTTTCCAAACCACGAGAAACAAACACCATGGAAGAGATGTATGGATGAAATGATGGAGTCTAATTATCAAGGAGTAGAACTGGGACCTTGGGGATATTTTCCAAATACAGCGGTGACTTTAAAACCTGAGTTGGAATCAAGAGGTCTAGAACTAGTTGCAGGGACATGTGGAGGTAATTTCCTTTCGACAGAATCAGTTAATAAAATGAAAAACACTATAGATGATATGTCTGATTTACTTAAGAATTTCAAATCGGCTAAGTACATAGTAATGTTACCGGATATGTATACGAATCTTGAAACTGGTGAAATTGCAATGAATCCGGTTCTTGACGAGGAAGAAAGAAAAACTTATGCTAGCAATGTGCAAAAAGTTGCAGACTACATTGTTGAAAAAGGGTATGTGGCATGTTTTCATCCTCATGTAGATTGTCATGTTCAAACTGAAGAAGAAATAGAGCAGTTACTAAAAGATACAAATGAAAATGTACAATTATGTTTTGATACCGGTCACCATGTATATGGTGGCGGAGAACCAATATCATTTTACAAAAGAAATAGTAGTCGCATTCCTTATATCCATATCAAAGACTGTGACATGACAGTAAAAGCAAAAATGGATGAAGAAAAATGGTCATTTGCAAAAGCTGTCACAGAAAATATCATGGTAGAACCCGGCAAAGGCAGTATCGATTTTAATGACTTTAAAAAAGCTCTTGATGATTCAAATTATGAAGGGTGGGTTGTAGTAGAGCAGGATTTATTTCCGGTTAAAGCATTTGATATTCCACTACAAATAGCCAAGAGGACTAGAAAGTTTTTAACAGATGTAGGTTTTTAAAGTATCTGTGGTTATCGGATAATACACTTCATCAATTATGGTGGAGTGTATTTTTGTCCTCAGTTGCATTTTTTATACGGATTCTATGCCAGAGATGATTTGAGGATTTCCATAACAAAACAGTAACAATAGATACGATTATCTCGGTAACGGGAAAGGCAAGCCATATACCATTAATACCTCTAAGGGTTGATAGTAAATATGCCATAGGTATTATAATAACAAAGCCACGTAAAATTGAAATTATTTGTGCCGGAATTACATTGTTAGTAGATGTAAAATAAATTGACGTAACAATATTGCAGCCGGCAAATAAGATACCCGTGAAATAGTACTTCATTCCTGTAATTGCAATATTTTGTAGAGCTTCATTACTTTCACTGTTAAATACAGCGACGATTTGTGCAGAGCCAATAAATATAAAAAGATATACAATGGCTGATAGTATAATTACTGTTATTATGGCATATCGTAAAAGAGCTTTAATATTTGCTTTCTGACCGGCGCCATAGCTACTACTGATAAGTGGTTGAACACCTTGTGCGATACCGGTATAAATAGCTAATACCACCAAAGATATGTTGGCTATAATTCCGTAGGCTGCGACTCCGGTATTTCCGGTTAGTTTAAGTATAATAATGTTAAAAACGATTATGACAATTCCGGATGAGATTTCTGTAACTAAAGAAGGTAACCCACTTGTAAGTATCTGAACACTGGTAGTAAGCGAGAAATTCTGTTTAATCAAATGAAACCCATTTTTCTTATTCAGAAAATAAGAGGATAATATAAGCAAACTAATTATAGGAGCAATACCGGTTGCGAGGGCAGCACCTAGCATTCCCATATTAAGTGGAAATATCAATATATAATCTAAAATGATATTGGAAAAACTGCCCATTAACATTGCCATCATAGCCAGATTAGGTGCACCGTCATTTCGTACAAAGCATATAAGCAGATTATTAGTAATGAACATAGGTGCAAATAGTAATATAACTTGTATATAGACTTTGCTCATACCATAAGTCGAAGTGTTTGCGCCAAGGTATGTTGCGAGATTACCGGAAAAGAACAAGCCGGTTAGAAAGAACAGTAAGGAAAAGCAAAATGCAAGTAAAACGGATGTTGTAAACACATGGTTTGCAGCATTATTTTTTTGCTGTATTTTCTGAAAGGAATATCTCGAGCCGCCACCGATACCTATCATTAATCCGCATCCATGTATAAAGCTATATATTGGGATAGCTAGGTTTAAAGATGCAAGCCCGTTTGTACCAAGCCCTTTGGATATAAAGAATGTATCTGCAAGTATGTAGCAGGATATCCCAATCATTCCAAGTACATTTAAAGTGGTATATCTTGTGAAATCTTTAAAACAATTCTCACTGCACATAATCAAACAATCCTCCATAGATTAATGTTACTATTAAAAAAAAATAGCCCTAGCAACATTCCTTCTAAGGCCTAATGGAATGGTGTTAAGACTTTTACCCGGCGGCAATGTAGAAAGATTATCATATTTGAGGTGTAATGTCAAAGATTTTAACACAAATAACCAACAATAATTTCTATATAAATCAATCTTAAAAACCAAAAAAAATAGGAAAATAAAACAATGTGATAAAATTAACAATCGGGGTATTGAATAATACCTTTTCGAGTGGTATCTATTACTTATTGATTGTAAACAAAGCTGAAAACAACAAAAATTATAGACTCGGAGAAAGGATATGCAAGAATTTAAAGACAAGTATATAACTGTAAAAGAAGCAGTTAAACACATCCATGATGGTGATAGAGTTCTAATAGGTCATGCGTGTGGAGAACCAAGAGCATTAGTAGAGGCTTTTTGTGATTATGGATCACATTATAAAGACGTTGAGACCATCCATATGGTTGGAAAAGGTGAGAGCAGGTATTGCAATGAAGAGTTTAGAGGTCATATCCGTCATAACTCATTATTTATTGGAAACAAGACTGAGAGGAGTGCGGTACTAGAGGGTCGTGCAGACTTTACACCGGTTCATTTCTCAGAAACACCATCACTATTTAGCGAGGGAATAATTCCGATAGATGTTGCAATGATTCAAGTGAGCAGACCTGATGAACATGGGTACGTAAGTCTTGGAGTATCAGTTGATTACACACTTGCAGGTTGTAAATGTGCAAAACTGAAAATAGCACAAATTAATAAAAATATGCCAAGAACACATGGGGATTGTTTTATGCATCTTAGCGAATTTGATTATCTTGTAGAAGCTGACACCCCACTTATCGAATTACTTAGCAAGGAACTGACGGATATCGAAAAAGCCATTGGAAAGAATTGTGCTGCACTTGTAAATGACGGTGATACCTTACAACTTGGAATTGGATCACTACCTGATGCAGTTTTATTATCCTTACGAGATAAAAAAGATTTGGGTATTCATACGGAAATGTTCTCAGATGGAGTTATGGAACTCGTAGAATCCGGGGTAATTACAAATAAAAGAAAGACACTGTTACCGGGAAAAATGGTAGCGACCTTCTTAATGGGAACGAAGAAGCTCTATGACTTTGTAGATGACAATCCTGCAGTATATATGGCGCCCTCTGACTACACTAACAATCCATGTGTGATAGCTCAAAATGATAATTTGATTTCAATTAATACGTGTGTATCAATTGATTTATCAGGACAAGTGTGTTCCGAGGCAGTAGGAACTATGCAGATATCGGGAACCGGTGGACAAGTTGATTTTGCTAGAGGTGCTAATATGTCAACCGGTGGAAAATCCATAATGGCGCTTAGCTCGACAGCGAAAAATGGAACGATTTCCAAAAATGTACCGGAATTTGAATCAGGGGCAGTAGTTACAACAGGACGTAATGAAATATCTTACGTTGTAACAGAGTATGGTATAGCATGTCTTCGTGGAAAGTCTCTGCGATTAAGGTCAAGAGAATTAATAAATATTGCACATCCTGATTTTAGAAATGAACTAATAAAATCATGGGAAGACAGATTCAAGATGAAGTGGTAAAGCAAACAACTTGAAAGAAAGGACAAACAAATGGATTTTAATTTAAGCAACAAACATCAAATGACGAAAACATTGTTCAAGGATTTCGCACAAGCAGAAGTAAAACCACTGGCACAAGAGGTGGATGAGGAAGAGAGGTTTCCAAGCGAGACAGTAGAGAAGATGGCAAAATACGGATTTTTGGGAATTCCTGTAGCAAAGGAATACGAAGGTCAAGGATGTGATAATCTTACATATGCAATGTGTGTTGAAGAACTTGCAAAAGTATGTGGTACAACTGCCGTTATAGTATCTGCTCATACGTCTCTTTGTATAGATCCGATTATAACCTATGGATCTGAGGAACAAAAGAAAAAATATGTACCTGATCTTGCCAGTGGCAGGAAATTAGGAGCATTTGGTTTAACAGAACCGGGAGCGGGAACAGATGCTCAAGGGCAACAGACAAAGGCCGTGTTAGATGGTGATGAATGGGTCCTAAATGGATCAAAGGTCTTCATAACAAATGGTAAATATGCTGATACATACATCATTATAGCCGTTACGGGTAAAGTAGAAAAACATGGCAGAATGATGAAAGAGATTTCAGCATTTATAGTTGAAAAAGGAACACCGGGATTTACCTTTGGAACTAAAGAAAAGAAAATGGGTATTAGAGGCTCTGCAACATATGAACTTATATTTACTGACTGTCGAATACCAAAAGAAAATTTATTAGGTAAACAAGGAAAAGGTTTCGGAATAGCAATGCATACCCTTGATGGAGGTCGTATAGGTATTGCAGCACAGGCTCTTGGATTAGCAGAAGGAGCGCTGGAAACAACAATTGCATATGTGAAGGAAAGAAAACAATTTGGAAAAAGTATCTCAAAATTTCAAAACACTCAATTTCAACTAGCAGATATGGCTACTAAAGTAAAGGCTGCACAGCTCCTGGTTTATAGAGCAGCACTTGCAAAAGATGCAGGTGGAGCATATGGTGTTGAAGCTGCTATGGCAAAGTTATGTGCTGCAGAAGTTGCTATGGAAGTAACAACAAAGGCAGTTCAACTTCACGGTGGATATGGATATATTCGCGAATATGATGTAGAGCGTATGATGAGAGATGCTAAGATAACGGAAATTTACGAAGGAACTTCAGAAGTGCAAAGAATGGTTATCTCGGCGGATTTATTGAACTAGAGCACTTAGTAAGCTTAAGTATAACGACAAAGGAGAACTTAATATTATGAAAGTAATAGTCTGTATAAAACAAGTGCCGGACACAAAGGGTGGAGTTGAGTTTAATCCGGATGGTACACTAAATCGAGGAGCAATGCTTGCAATTATGAATCCTGATGACAAATCAGGCCTTGAAGCCGCTCTTAGATTAAAGGATAAATATAATGCAGAAATAACAGTAATAACTATGGGACTTCCAAAAGCTTCAGAAGTATTGGTTGAAGCTATGGCAATGGGTGCGGATAAAGCGATTTTAGTAACAGATAGAGCACTCGGTGGAGCAGATACATGGGCTACTTCTACTACATTAGCCGGAGCTATAAGAAACCTTGACTATGATTTGATTATAACCGGAAGGCAAGCAATAGATGGCGACACAGCTCAGGTTGGACCACAAATAGCGGAGCACCTTGATATACCTGTTATTTCATATGCAGAGAAACTCGAAGTTGATGGGGATTATGTAATTGTCAATAGACAATATGAAGATAGAAGTCATGTGCTAAAAGCAAAAATGCCATGCCTTATAACTGCACTAGCAGAACTTAATGAACCCAGGTACATGACACCGGGTGGAATATTTGATGCATATAATGCAGAAATAACAACTTTTGGAAGAGACAATTTAATAGATGTTGAAGATGCAGATATAGGCCTTAAAGGGTCTCCAACTAAGATAGCTAAAGCATCAGATAAAGTCAGAAAAGGTGCAGAAGAGCAGGTTAACTTAGATACTGAAGCATCAGTAGGGTACATAATGGAAAAGTTGAAAGGTAGGCACATAATATGAGCACAACAGCAAATATTGAACAATATAAGGGTATCTTTGTATTTGCAGAACAGGTAGATAATAAAATAAATGGAGTATCTCTGGAGCTGCTAGGGAAGGCAGGAGAACTTGCCAAAGATTTAGATACCGAAGTCACTGCAGTTCTAATAGGCAGTGAAGTGAGAACGCTTGCAGATAAGTTGGCTGCATATGGCGCTGACAAAGTTATATTAATAGATGATCCTATTTTGAAAACATACAGAACAGAGCCTTATACACATGCATTAGCATCAGCTATCGAGAAATATAAACCTGAAATAGTGATTGTTGGAGCAACTTCTATAGGAAGGGATTTAGGTCCCACAGTATCGGCTAGAGTTAAAACAGGACTTACAGCAGATTGTACACAATTAGATATAGGAGATTTTCCTCTGCAAAAGATAGGCGACAAAGAACAAAAGCATAATCAGCTGCTAATGACGAGACCTGCATTTGGAGGAAATACTATTGCGACAATAGCTTGTCCAAATAACAGACCGCAAATGGCTACTGTAAGACCCGGAGTCATGCAAAAAATAGAAAAAATATCTGAACCGAAAATAGATATAGAAGATTATAATCCCGGATTTAAAGAGAATAATAAGTATGTTGAGATACTTGATATAATAAAAAGAAAGATAGATACAGTAGATATTATGGATGCAAAAATACTAGTATCAGGAGGTCGTGGTGTAGGTGGTCCGGAAAACTTTTATATCTTGGAGGATTTAGCTAATGTAATAGGTGGAGAAGTAAGTGTGTCCAGGGCAGTTGTTGATGCAGGTTGGAAGCCGAAAGATTTACAAGTCGGACAAACCGGTAAGACAGTAAGACCAAATGTTTATTTTGCGATAGGAATATCCGGTGCTATTCAACATGTTGCCGGTATGGAAGAATCAGATATTATAATTGCAATTAATAAAGATGAAGGTGCCCCGATATTTGACGTTGCTGATTATGGAATTGTGGGTGATTATAAAAAGATTGTACCAATGCTAACCAATAGCCTAAAAAATGTGATATCAAAGGAAGCATAAGGAGGTAAATCAAGATATGCAATACGTAAAACTAGAAAAACTTGATGATGTAAATGCTGTGCTTGTTACTATTTCTAGAGAAAAGGCACTAAATGCATTGAATACAGAAGTCCTAACCGACATCGGAAATGCATTTGTTGAAATTGAAAAAAACAATACGGTAAGTAGCGTGATATTAACAGGTGAGGGGAACAAGTCATTTGTTGCCGGAGCAGATATTGCACAGATGAAAGACTTAAGTAAAGAAGAGGCAGAAGAATTCTCAGAGAAAGGACAGAGAGTATTTAGAAAGATTGATAACTTTCACATTCCTGTTATCGCAGCGATAAATGGGTTTGCGCTAGGAGGCGGACTTGAGCTTGCGCTTGCATGTGATATAAGAATAGCTTCTGAAAATGCATCATTTGCATTTCCGGAAACAGGACTTGGAATTACTCCCGGATTTGGAGGTACGCAGAGACTTATGCGAACAATATCCATAGGTAAAGCCAAGGAGATGATATTTTCAGGAGAACGAATTGGGTCTGATGAGGCTGTAAAGGTTGGCCTAGTTAATGATGTAACTTCTTCTGCTGATTTGATAGAACATGCCAGACATATTTCGAAAAGAATCGCGAGAAATTCTTCTCATGCAATTGAAGCTGCAAAAAGGGATATGAATGAAGGTATCAACGTTGATATAGACAAAGGTCTGGATATAGAAGCAGTTGCATTTGGTGATTGCTTTGAGACTATCGATCAAAAAAACAGAATGGAAGCATTTGTAAATAAATCAAAACATTAAATATATGAGAAGGAGAACGAAGATTATGAGTAAGAAAATAGCAATCGTAAGTGCTTGTAGAACTGCAGTCGGCAGCATGGGTGGAACACTAAGCACTACACCGGCCGCGACTCTTGGAAGTATTGTAATAAAAGAAGCTATTGATAGAGCCGGCATTAAACCGGAAGATGTTGACAGAGTATATATGGGAAATGTATTGCAGGCAGGACAAGGACAAAATGTTGCTCGACAAGCATCAGTTAATGCAGGGATTCCATTTAGTGTACCGGCCATAACTATCAACGCTGTATGTGGTTCAGGACTTGAATGTGTTAATATGGCAGCAAGATTAATAAAGACAGGGGAAGCAGATGTCGTAATTGCAGGTGGTACTGAAAACATGTCAATGGCACCTTATTATATGGAAAAGGCAAGATTTGGTTATCGTATGGGTGATGCTGTACTAAAGGATTCTATGATTAAGGATGCTTTATGGGATGCATTTAATGATTATCATATGGGAATTACTGCTGAAAATGTAGCAGAACAATGGAAGGTCACGAGAGAAGAGCAGGATAAGTTCGCATTTGACAGTCAAATGAAGACAAAGACTGCAATGGAAAATGGTTACTTTGATGAAGAAATCGTTCCGGTAGAAGTAAAGAGAAAAAAAGATACTATTGTATTTAAAGAAGACGAATCACCAAGAAAAGATGCTAATCTTGAAAAGATGTCTACACTTAGAAGTGCGTTTAAAAAAGGTGGTACCGTTACAGCTGCAAACGCATCTGCAATCAACGATGGTGCGGCAGCAGTTGTGTTGATGAGCGAAGAAAAAGCTAAAGAACTTGGTGCAAATGTAATGGCGTATTATGTTGGTGGCGCCATGGCAGGAGTTGATCCTAAAATTATGGGAGTCGGACCTGTTGAAGCAACAAAAAAGACATTTGAAAGATTAAATTTGACTATTGATGATATAGATATTGTGGAGGCAAATGAAGCATTTGCTGCCCAAGCTATTGCAGTTAAGAGAGAACTTAAAATACCGGATGAGAAATTAAATGTATCAGGTGGAGCTATTGCACTGGGACATCCGGTTGGAGCATCAGGAACAAGAATTTTTGTAACACTATTACACAACATGAAGAGACTGGATAAGAAGACAGGACTGGCAACCTTATGTATCGGTGGCGGTATGGGATGCTCAGTCGTAGTGGAAGGAGCTAAATAAGATGAAAATAGGTATAATCGGTGCAGGTACAATGGGACAAGGTATTGCGCAAGCATTTGCAAGTAAGGAAAATGAAATAATTCTTAGTGATATAACAATGGAACTTGCCAATAGTGGATTAGAAAAAATAAATTCAAGAGATCATTCCAAGCATCCATTACTTGGAACTATCAAAGCAGGTTTAGTAGAGGACGTAAAAGATTGTGATTTAGTTGTTGAAGCTATTATAGAAGTAATGAAGGTTAAGGAAGATTTATTTAAAAAATTAGATAGTCTATGCGACGAAAAGACAATATTTGCGACAAATACATCTTCACTTTCTATTACGGAGATATCGAGTGTTTGTAAAAGAGAAGTAATAGGAATGCATTTCTTTAATCCGGCACCTGTGATGAAGCTTGTTGAAGTTATACATACAGATGATACACCAAAAGAATTAGTCGAAAAGATAAAAGATATTGCTGCATCAATAGGCAAGACACCGGTTGAAGTTGCTGAAGGCCCGGGATTTGTTGTTAACAGAATTTTAATTCCTATGATTAATGAAGCAGTAGGAATCTATGCTAGTGGAACGGCATCTATCGAAGATATAGATACAGCCATGAAGCTTGGAGCAAATCATCCAATAGGACCACTTGCGCTAGGTGACTTAATCGGGTTGGATGTATGTCTCGAAATTATGGAGGTTTTGCAATCAGAAACAGGAGATCCTAAATACAGACCTGAGTTACTTCTTAGAAAGATGGTAAGAGCAGGAAAACTTGGTAGAAAGACAAAGCAGGGATTTTACAAATACTAGAATTCTTTAGTACATATAAATTGGCTTCACTTATAATTTGTAGTACAATTGTGTAAAGAGGTAAATGAACATGAAAATAAACATACTACAAATGATATCCGGTGCAAAAGCAGCAAAGGGTCTGACAGTAATTATAGATGTTTTCCGCGCATTCACCGTAGAGTGCGTCTTAGCAGACAAAGGTGCAGGAGAAATAATCGCTGTAGCATCAAAAGAACTTGCGTATAGGTTAAAAGAAGACAATCCGGAATATATACTTATCGGAGAGAGGGACGGTATTATGTTACCGGGATTTGATTTCGGTAATTCACCCTCACAGATAGCCGGGGCAGATTTGAAAGGCAAAGTAATAGTTCATACTACAAGTGCCGGAACACAAGGTATAGAAAATGCTAAGAATGCTTCCGAAATAATAACCGGAAGTTTGGTAAATGCAGATGCCATTATTGAATATATCACTACGAAAAAGCCGGAAGAAGTATCGCTGGTTTGTATGGGTCTAAATGCCAAATCAGAAACACAAGAGGATACACTATTAGCAGAATATATAAGAGCCGGACTAATGGGCGAAACACTTCCGGGTTTAAAAGAGCGTTTAGAGGACTTAAAGTATACAAGTGGAGCAAAGTTCTTTGATAAGAACAAGCTTGAATTTCCTGAAGAAGATTTTTATTTATCTACGGATATGAATAAATATGATTTTGTGCTAAAATTAGATAGAAAAGTTGGTGGCTTAAATTATATAAAAAAGTGTGAAAGGGGAATTCATGGATAATTCAATCAAACTAAATAATGGTGTTGAAATGCCAATCATTGGTTTCGGTGTATATCAGGCACAAAGTGGAACAGAAACAGTTAATGCGGTAAAGGATGCACTGACTGCAGGATATCGCCATATCGATACTGCGATGATTTACGGTAATGAATCAAGTGTTGGCAAAGGTATTGCTCAAAGTGGTGTAAATAGAAAAGATATATTTGTTACAACTAAGATATGGAATGGTGATATTAGAAATAACAATGTAAAAGCGGCATTTGAAACAAGTCTCGGAGAGATGAATATGGACTATATAGATTTGTATTTGATGCATTGGCCGGCACAGGGATATTTGGAAGCATGGAAGGGCATGGAAAAACTATATGCATCAGGTAAGGTTAAGGCAATAGGCGTGTCAAATTTCCAAATATCACATTTAAAAGAACTTATGAAAACAGCAAAAATTACACCTGCAGTTAATCAGATTGAAGCGCACCCAAAACTTAGAAATCAGGAAGTGATTGATTTTTGTCATGAAGAGGGTATAGCAGTGACAGCTTGGAGCCCACTAGGTGCAAGCAAGAATAATTTGATTGAAAACTCGACTTTGATAGAAATAGCTAAGAAGTACAACAAGACCACAGCTCAAGTTATGCTTCGTTGGAATATCCAAAGAAATGTTATTGTAATTCCAAAGTCAGTTCATAAAGATAGAATTATTTCGAATTTGAATGTATTTGACTTTGAATTAAGCAGTGGAGATATAGAGAAAATAAATGGTTTAAATGAGAATAAAAGAGTTGGACCTGACCCGGATAATTTTGATTTTTAAAATTAACAGAGTAATACTATGTTTTGGAAAATTTATCATTATATTGACTCCTCAAAAATGCAGTGCATTTTTTGATGGAGTCTTTTTCTTGTATACCCATAGCATACAGAAAAACGTTAATATACGCATCGTTTAGGTGGGCAGGCAGGTTATTACCGAGACCACTGACAGGAAAGTCTTTGGTATATTCTAAAACAGAAGTTATTAATCCGCCATAAATAGAAGATTCTAAGGTTAGCAATTCATTATTTGTATGTGATGAGTTTGCATTATTTAAGTATTGAGTTTTAAAGAACACTTTGATTTTATTAAATATGTTGACATTTTCAGTGTGAATATTCTTTAGAGCTTGAAATGCAAGTTGATTTTCATTAAAAAGTTTTAAAAGAACTATCTGAGCAGTTTCATTAAACTTATCTGATGACATACTAGAGGTTTCAAGTGATGGAAATTCATTTTTAAAGAAAAATTCAAAGTTTTCAAATAGATTAGCCTGTATAGTTTCAGCAACCTCATACTTATCATGAAAATGGTGATAAAATGTATACCGACTAATTAGTGCTTCGTCAAGAATATTCTGAACTGTTATGTTTTCGAAAGGTTTTTTACTTGCTAGAACCATAAAGGCATTTAATATGGCTTTTTCAGTACGTTTATAAGTAAGTCCTTTTGTTGATTTCATAGTTTTTTCCTCCGTACAATTTATATAACATTGTTATTATACCATACATATTGTTTGCTGAACTAACAAATTATATTTTATTGATAGTTGTTTTAAGGTTGATAAGACGTTAGGATAGAAATAATAAAATTATTAATGAGGAGGAAGATTTATGAACTATTTTTGTAATCCGGTAAATATTAATTATAGATACCAATTTAATATGGATCCAAGAGTTAATGCGCTAAAAGTTGCCAGAGAATCTGCTGATCCGTCAATGATTCTTTTTAAGGGTACATACTACATATTCTCATCAATGAATTTAAGTGTATGGTGTTCAGAAGATATGGCAAACTGGGAAAGTCATAGCTTGCCGAATAATTTGCCACTTTATGACTATGCACCTGACGTACGTGTAATCGGAGATTATGTTTATTTCAGTGCATCTAAAAGAGGTGAGATATGTAACTTTTATCGTACGAAGGATGTTATAAACGGACCTTATGAAGAAATAGAAGGAACATTTGATTTTTGGGATCCGAATATATTTGAAGATGACGATAAGAGAATTTATTTCTACTGGGGTTGTTCAAATACATCACCTATATGGGGTGTGGAACTTGATAGAGAAACCATGAAGCAAATAGGAGAGCCGACAGCGGTTATAAATGGCAATCCGTATACCATAGGTTATGAAAGGTTCGGTGAAGACCATTCATTATTACCGGTTTCTGACGAAGAAATAGATGCGAAAGTCGAAGAATTTTTACAGTCAAGAAACATGAAGCTTGAAGATATACCTGAATCACATAGAGGTATGATAAGAGGAATGTTTAGCAATATGCCATTTATCGAAGGTGCATGGATGAATAAACATAACGGTAAATATTATCTTCAATATTCAGCACCGGGAACACAGTATAATATTTATAATGATGGTGTATATATATCAGACTCACCACTTGGCCCCTTTGAACTAGCGATGAATAATCCGTATTCATATAAGCCGGGAGGATTTATACCGGGAGCCGGACATGGTTCGACAATGGAGGATACCAAAGGCAATTTCTGGCATACATCAACTATGAGAATCAGTATGAATCATGATTTTGAGCGAAGAGTAGGAATATGGCCTGCAGGTTTTGACAAAGACGGAGATTTATACTGTAACCAAAGATATGGTGACTGGCCAATGAAGATGGACCTTGATAATATCAATCCATGGGCAGAGCCGGAGTGGTTTCTATTAAGTTATAATAAGAAGGCGACAGCATCTTCATATGAAGCAGACAAAAAACCTGAGCTTGTGACTGATGAAAATGTTCAGACTTGGTGGAGAGCTAAATCTAGTAATGCGGGTGAATGGATTGAGATTGACCTTGAAAAAGAAATGGATGTAAATGCAATTCAGGTAAATTTTGCTGATGATAAAATTGATATAGAAGTACCGGGAGAAATCAGAGGAACAACACAAGCAAGGTATATAGACGAGACAACCTATAATACAAGATGGAAACTGGAAGGTTCTATAGATGGTAAAGAATATTTTGTAATAGAGGACAAATCAGATGCAGCTACAGATTTACCTCATGACTTGGTAGTAACTGAAGAAGGAATTAAAGCAAGATATATAAAGCTTACGATTTATGAAATACCCTATGATCAGCAGCCATGTATTTCGGGACTACGTGTGTTTGGACTTGGAAGTGGGAGTAAACCGGCAGTACCTTCATTTAGTGCAATCCGAACCGGAGATATGGATATGAATGTAAAAATCACCGGTGAAAATTCGGTTGGTTATAATGTACTGTGGGGACATGAGGAAAACAAATTGTACCATAGTAAAATGACATTTGATGCGTGTACAAACGTCGGAGCACTAGTTAAAGGCAGGGAATACTTCATTAGAGTTGATGCGTTTAATGAATCAGGAATTACTAAGGGGGACGTAGTTAAATTAGGGCTTGAATAACCAATGCACTGTTTGATACAAAAGTGGAGTGGTTCAGGTTGATTAAAGGGATGCCTTTGATATATAATGGGAGAAAGCAGAAGAAATACTAAACGAATGACAGGAAAAACACAGTAAGATTTCAATTTATATATGTAAAGGAGTATGCCTTATGGAGAATAATCAAATGGTAGACCTTCTAAAGAGGCGGTTCCATATAGAGGCGGGGAAGCAGGACAGAGGGGGTGTTTATGCACTTACACAAAGGAAGATGGCATATAACTCAAACCGTATTGAAGGAAGTACTCTGACAGAGAGGCAGACGGCATCTATTTTTGAAACAGGAACCATCCGTGGAGACGGGAGTATCTTTAGAACGAAAGATGTTGAAGAGATGACAGGACATTTTACCATGTTTAATTATATGCTGGAAACTTGTGATGAGTTATTGTCTCAAACCTTAATTAAAGCATATCATTATCGCCTGAAAGCAGGTGTGTTTGAAGATATTGCAAACGGATACCCAATTGGAGAATATAAAAACAGGAGAAATATAGTTTCTGATATTATGACCTCAACACCGGAAAATGTGGAAGAGGATATGGAAGCTCTTCTAGATAGTTATAATGAGAAAGAATCCCATAATTTAAAAGAGCTTGCCAAATTCCATGCAAAGTTTGAAAAAATCCATCCATTTCAGGACGGAAACGGCAGGATAGGACGGATGATTCTGTTCAAGGAGTGTTTGCGCAACAATGTCATGCCTTTTATTATAGGGGATGACAGAAAAGCGAATTATTATGAATGTCTGAACAATGCCCAGCAGAATGAAGTGTATGGACCTCTTATTCAATTTTTTGAGCAAGAACAGGAACGATATACTGAAATGGTGAAAGATTTTATATGTTAGATCTAATGACTATTTTTTCTCGACTGGAACTTGAAATTCCATTAGCCAATTTTTACCAATCTGAAGACTTGTTCTACAGTATCAGTCATATTACGTTTAGCATTATTATTATCCATAGCTTCATCAAGTGTACATATAGATCTAAGAATAGGGAAAAAGGCATCTATACCTTCGTCGTTACATGCGTTTGCATCATGTGTTACACTACCTGCGAAAGCGATAACTCCGGCATTATGTTTTTTAGCCAACTTAGCTACCCCAATGGGAGCTTTACCCATTGCCGTTTGATGGTCTAGTCGCCCTTCTCCGGTTATGACTATATCTGAACCGATTATATATTGCTCAAGATTTATAAGATTAAGTAGAAGTTCGATACCCGGAGTGAGAGCAGCATCTAAAAATGCTTTAAATGCAAATCCGAGTCCACCGGCAGCACCACATCCGGCGTCGTTGGAGCAATCTTTTCCAAGTACTTTAGCAGCTACCTGACTATAGCTATTCATGGATGAATCAACATCTTTAAGTTCGGAATCTTTAAGTCCTTTTTGAGGTCCGAAGATATAAGTCGCTCCATTTGAACCGCATAAGGGGTTGTTAACATCACAGGCTATCTTAAAGTCTATATCTTTAAATAGGTTAATTTTAGGTTTAATAATATTATGGATTAGGCCTAAGTCTATAGCGCCATCACGTACCTCACGTCCGGAATTATCAATAAACTTATATCCAAGCGCTCTTAGCATGCCGACGCCCCCATCGTTAGTAGCGCTGCCACCGATTCCGATGATGAATCTTCTCGCGCCTCTATCAATAGCGTTTAATATCATTTCTCCGACTCCGTAAGTGGTTGTAACAAAGGGATTCAATTCTTTTGATTTTAATAAAGTGATTCCCGCAGCTGAAGCCATTTCAAGTATTGCGGTATTAGTATCATTTAAATAACCATAATAAGTATTGACAGGTTTACCAAGTGGTCCGGTTACAACTAAATCAATTTTCTCTGCTCCCAGACCTTCAATAAGGGCATCTACAGTTCCTTCCCCCCCATCAGCTAATGGCTTTACAGTGACTTTTGCAGTAGGGTGTACTCTTTTTATTCCATCACATATAGCGTAACCTGCCTCCATTGAAGAGAGACTACCCTTAAGTGAGTCAATAGCAACAGTAATATTCATAAGTGATTACCTCCATTTTCTATTTAATTAACATCTTAGGTTGTAATTAATTATAGCCATGGATACTAGGATAAAGACATGGTCCGGATACAAAAAATATACTTTTATTTTGTTACATCTGACAAAAGTAAGCCTAAATTAAGTAAAAAAGCATCATTGAAGTTTCGTGGATTAAACCCGGACTTTTCTGTAATTTTATCAAGTTGATATTGCAGCGTATTTTTATGTATAAATAAGGCTTCTGATGTAAACTTTAGTGATAGATTGTTATTTAAATAGGATTTTAGTATATCTAGTTCCTTACTTGTTAAAGCTGACAATGTGTTCGAAATGAATGTGTCTCTAAGATCAGGCGAAATATCCGAAAGTAAAAGAGGGGTAGTAATGTCCTTGCTATCATAGAAGGTTTCATTTCGGTTATGAGCATACTGACTCGCATGTACAGCTTGAACATATGAAATATTTGCATTGGAGAAACTCACACTGGTCCCCATACCTGCTTCAACTTGTCCTTTATAGGTATCAATAAAATTTGTTGAATTAAAATCTGACATGTTACGTTCACTAATCAAAACAACTAATTCACTCGGAAAAACATATAGCATGAAATGTATATTCATCGATATGAAGTAGTGCTTTAATGAAGGTAGAATATCGTTATTTATCACATTAATAGAGAGGACAGAGCATGTGTCATTTAGACATGTGTGAAATTTATTCAACATCTTATTTAATTTATCTGAATTTTTGATATCACCATGAATTAAAGAGGATACAATATTTGAAACAATTCGATCTCTTGAATTTATTTCTTCATTTAATAGTTGGTCCTTTAAAAATACTTCTGTAATTTTAGTTACCAGAAAACCGTATTTAGAAACAACTTCCGGTTCACCAGTTATCCCGATTGCAGCAATAGGAGAATCACTGAGAAAAATTGGATAATTAACACCCTCTTTAATACCTTTTGAAATATTCGTAGAATCTACGGTCATTGGTTTTGCACTTTTGATTGCATTATAACCGGCATCATGGAATACGCCGATTCTCTTCTTATTGGTACTTCCAATTATAATGCCATCTACGTTTATCAAATTTATATCAGCATTTATTACTTCTGCAACAGCCATAACAATTTGTTTTGCCAGATTTTTAGAAATTTCCATAAGTCACCTCCATAATTTTGTTAATTATACCATACGATTATTATATAAGACAAACAAAAAGTACAATCTTGACACTTGATTACTTCGGTGGTAGTATTTAAAAAACAAGTGAATAATAGACATATAGATAGAGGTTGCACTTTTCATGAGTATATATTCGGATGTACAGGAACAGATGAAGGATATTAAAAGGGAAAGGTGCCGAAGGAAGTTGTCACCTGAAAACAATTTTCTGGGCGTAATGCAAATAGTATTACGACTGTCATCATTAGATGGAGTGCTATCTCACTTATACACAAATATAAGTATATAAATGAGACAAGTGCAGCTATACACTTGTCTTTTCTATATTTCTATTAATAAAAACACTCTAAAAGGAGGACAATATGGCAATATTTACAGGCGCAGGGGTTGCAGTAGTAACACCTATGAAAGAAGGAACAAAAGAGGTTAATTATGAAGCGTTAGAAACTATTTTGGAAGATCAGATTAAAAATTCAACTGATGCAATTATTATTTGTGGAACAACGGGTGAATCATCAACACTTAGTCACGAAGAACATAATGAAGTTATTAGTGAATGTATAAAAAAAGTTGATGGAAGAATACCGGTAATTGCAGGTACGGGATCGAACTCTACAGCGGAGGCGATTTTCTTATCAAAAGAAGCGGAAAAGGCAGGTGCGGATGGATTATTATTAGTTACACCATATTATAATAAAGCCACTCAGCAAGGATTATATGAGCATTTCAAGGCTATAGCTGACGAAGTAAATATTCCAATTATTCTTTATAATGTACCAAGCAGAACAGGAGTAAATCTTTTACCAACTACTGCAGCAAGATTATTTAAAGATGTTGAACATATAGTAGGGATTAAAGAAGCGTCAGGAAACGTAGCGCAGGCTGCTGAAATAATGCACTTGACTGATGGAAAAATGGATTTGTACTCAGGAAATGATGATATAGTAGTTCCATTACTTTCGGTCGGAGGGAAGGGTGTAATATCAGTTGTATCTAATGTTGCGCCACAGTATATGCATGATATGGTTATGTCATTTATAGAAGGCGACACTAATAAAAGTACGCAAATGCAGTTAGATTGTTTACCGTTATGTCATGCATTATTCTGCGAGGTTAACCCGATACCTGTAAAAGCAGGTATGAATATGAAAGGATTTAAGGCTGGTCCACCAAGGTTGCCACTCACAGTTATGGAGACGGCTAACCAAGATAAGCTTCAAAAAGCAATGAAAGATTTAGGCATTTTGTAGATAATGAAGAACTTTATATGAAAAAATGGGACGCATATTATAAAGGTATGCGTCCTTACTAGTATTATTATGATAATGGAATGAATGAAAGGGTTATGAGTTAAGATGATTAAAATAGAAGATATAGATTTTTCAATTGAAAAAATATGCATATCCGGACAGTGTTTTAGAATGCATCAAATAGATGAAAACCAATATACGATTATCGCGAATCATAGAGCACTTACTGCTTATCAAAAGGGTTCTGTAGTTGAACTTGAATGCTCACAGACAGAATTTGATAATATATGGAAGGAGTATTTCGACTTAAATGAGGACTATACAAGATTTGCAGCATCTGTGGATGAAGATGATAAATATCTTATTTCAGCAATAGATAGTGGTCGAGGTATCAGAATACTCAAACAGGATCTATGGGAGATGATTATATCATTTATTATTTCTCAGCAGAATAACATCAAAAGAATTAAAAAGTGTATTGATGTTATAGCGAAAAATTATGGAAGTAAATTAGAAGCATCTTATGATAAAACGCTGTATGATTTTCCAACACCTGAGGAATTGAGTATGGTAACCGAAAATGAGTTTCGAGAGCTTGGGTTAGGATATAGGAGCAGATACATTGTAGAGACAACTAAAACTATTATTGAGTCTGATTTTCTCGAAAAAATTAAAGAAAAGAACTATAATGAAGCAAAGGAAATGCTTCTTTCACTTACCGGGGTGGGAGTTAAAGTTGCAGAGTGTGTTTGCTTATTTGGACTTCATCACCTACAGGCATTTCCCGTTGATACGCATATCATTCAGGTTATCAAGAATGAATATGACAATGGATTCCCATTCCATAAATACCTAGGGTTTGAAGGGGTAATGCAGCAGTATATTTTCTATAAGGATTTACATAAAAAGTAAATTATGATAGTATATTTTTCAGAAAGCTAAAGGAGGAGCAGCAATGAGAAAATATATTGCAGAATTTATCGGAACCATGGTACTTGTTATTTTTGGATGTGGTTCAGCAGTAGCAGCGAACACACTGATGGGGGCTAATGGAGCAGCAGTACCACTCGGATATACAACACTAATAATTGCATTTGCATTTGGATTATCGATAGTTGCTATGGCATACTCAATTGGTAATGTGTCAGGGTGTCATATTAATCCGGCAGTTTCAATAGGTATGTTGGTTGCCGGAAGAATGGATGTTAAGGATTTTATTTGTTATGTTGTTGCACAATGTATAGGTGCAATTGCAGGTGCAGGAGTTCTAGTTGCATTTTTTGGAAGTAATGAGTCTTTAGGTACAAATGGATATGGTGATGCTAGTGCACTAGGCATAAGTGCGGGAACTGCATTTTTAGTAGAGGTTGTGCTTACATTTGTGTTTGTGTTACTGATACTTGGAGTTACGTCAAAGACAGAGAATACAGCAGTTGTTGGCCTGGTAATAGGCTTGACGTTAACGCTTATTCATATACTGGGAATACCATTTACCGGAACGTCAGTTAATCCGGCAAGAAGCCTTGGGCCCGCATTACTGGCAGGAGGAACGGCGCTTTCACAAGTGTGGTTATTTATATTAGCGCCACTTGTTGGTGGAGTGGTAGCGGCTGTAGTTCATAAATATGTTCTACAACAGAAGTAATCGTAACTTCAGATGGTATTAATTCAATAATAAATTAGTAAAGACATGTTTATTTTCACAATAAATATGTCTTTTTTATATACAATAATAAAATAAAGATTAAAACACTAAGAAAGTATTGTATTTAAAATATTTCAGGTGTAAATTGTAAATGTAAAACATAAGGAAGGAGGAAATATCGATAAAATATCGATATTATAATCAAATGACAGAGCGTAAAATAAAAAAATTGTTACAGGCATTAGAACGGTTGATGGTGCAGGGGTTCATCTTGTTCGAGTATTAAGTATTAATACAGTAAACGACTATGACCCATGGCTCATGTTGGATTCTTTTGATTCAGAAAAACCGTCAGATTACATAAATGGATTTCCGCCACATCCGCATAGAGGAATAGAAACAATCACATATCTTATAGAGGGCGAAATGACACATGGCGATAGTTTAGGTAATAAGGGAGTAATCCATGGTGGTGAAAGCCAATGGATGACAGCAGGCAGCGGCATTATTCATGAGGAGATGCCAACAGAATCTAAGCGTATGCTAGGTGTACAATTGTGGCTTAATTTGCCTAAGAAAGATAAAATGACCTATCCGAAGTATTTCAGTATTACTAATGATATGGTAAAAGAAGTAGAGACTGACTTTGGTAAAGTTAGAGTTGTATCAGGTGAATATAACGGGATTAAAGGTGTAGAAGGTGATTTTATAAAGGCAACACTTCTTGATTTTGCTGTAAAAGCAGGTCAAGAGGTAACAATACCGGTCAAGGAAGCGGATAATGCGTTTGTTTTCTTAATTGATGGTGATGCTAAAATAGAAGGTAAACTTGTAGATAATAAATCGGCAGTCTTATTTGGTGATGGTACCGGAGATACTATAAAGGTAAAAGCACCTGATAACGCTGACACGAGATTTCTGTTTTGCGCAGGAAAACCACTTCATGAAGAAGTGGCTTGGGGTGGACCGATTGTAATGAATACTCAGCCGGAACTAAAGGAGAGCTTTAAAGAACTCCAGGATGGAAATTTCATAAAACATGATCCGACAGATAAATAACTTGCAGAAGATGCTCTGGCCACCTAGGTGAATGGAGGTACAAAAGAGTTCGCATTGCGAACTCTTTTGTTAAGTGCTTCATTTTGAATTTTGAATATGTTTTTTAATAGCTGTAAAACTTTCGGGACTTAAGGCATGCTCTATCTTACATGCGTCAGCAAGGGCAATATCTTTGTCGACACCGAGATCAGTAAGCCAGTTACTGATAGCTTCGTGTCTTTCGTATATCATTTCACCAATTTCTCGCCCTTTAGACGTTAAGGTGATAAAGCCATCTTCAGATACAAGTATATAGACATTTTCACGAAGATTTTTCATAGCAACACTGACACTTGATTTTTTGAAACCTAATTCGTCTACTATATCAATTGCACGTACATTTGGCTTTTGCATATTAAGCATAAGGATGGTTTCAAGATAGTTTTCTACAGATTCAGTCATTTTCATATCATTCACCTCATTTACATTTGGATAAATTATATCATAATAAAGAGTTGCATTCAAATTGGAAAATGTAAAGTTTTAGTGATAATTGTAAATCAACAATTTACTTTATTACTAAAAAATATAGATTCTAAAAAATGTCCTAAATAACAGGTCTACCTATGGAAATATAAGTCGTTTTGGTGTATGTTACTTGCATAGAAGACAAACAACATTCAGGAGGTATTAACATGAGAGCTTTTTTTATTGACAATGAAAGTGGAAATGTAGTTACAGAAGTATTTAATAGTTCAGAGGCCCCTATGCAAGCAAGCTATAAGAAACTAAAGGCAAACACAAGCGATGGCGCTACTGAGAAACATGTGCCTGTAGTAAGTGTAAGTGGTAATAAGGTAGATGTAGTGGTTGGTAGTGTTGAACACCCTATGCTGGAAGAACATTTTATAACAGCTATTTATATCGAAACAAAATTGGGTGGACAGTTAAGAGAACTAAAACCCGGAGATTCACCTAAAGCAAGTTTTGTTCTTAGTGAAGGTGACAGTTTTGTGGCAGCTTATGAATATTGTAATATTCATGGTTTATGGAAAGCATAAATAGTAAATTAAAACAAAAAAAGATAATGGAGGAGAAAGATTATGGAAAAATATGTATGTGATGTATGTGGTTATATTTATGACCCGGCAGAGGGAGATTCAGAAGGTGGAATAGCAGCAGGAACAGCTTTTGATGCACTACCGGAGGATTGGTTATGTCCACTATGTGGCGCAGGCAAGAGTGAATTCTCACCTGTTTAAAATAATTCATTCAAGGCGCTGGAGAATGCGGAAATCGATTCTGATTTTCGCATTTTTTTGAGCAACTTTTTGTCATCCGGAAAAAGTACTTGCATATAAGTAAATATCTCTTTGAGCTTGAATAGTGCTTGCTTATCATTGCCACAAAGTACTCTGTAATTGCTTAAAAGTTCGAGAAGAAAATTATGTATTCTATCCATCAACTCGAAATCGGGATGGTCACTTTCGAAAAGAAACGGATTTCCTATGATACCACGTCCAAGCATAATAGCTATAGTTTTATCTGATTTATGTAATATGGTTTCTATATCATTATTTGTTTTGATATCACCATTATAACAAATAGGAATTGTGGTTTTAGTAAGAGCATTTAAGTATACGTCAATATGTACTGTACCAGAATAAAACTCTTTGCCGGTTCTGGGATGAATAATAAGTTCTTTAAGAGGATACTTATTATATATAGCAAGGAGCTCTTCAAACTCTTCCGTGGCTTCAAAACCAAGTCGAGTCTTGATTGAAATGTTAATATCAGATTTTTCAAAGATATCATATAAGAAATGGTCAATTTCCTCAGGAAATTTCAGAAAACCGGAACCGCGACCTTTTTTAACTACGGTTTTTGATGGACAACCAAAATTTAGGTTAACTTCATTATGACCATATTCTCTTAGTTTCTTAACAGTTGACAAAAAGCCTTCAGAACTATTTGTCATTATCTGAGGAACCAGATGCATACCTTTATTGAATTCCGGACTGACTTCTTTGATTTCACGGTTATTTAGACCTCTTTTTGTATGAGGTACTAAAAAAGGTGTAAAATACTTATCCAAAGGTGTAAAGTATTTATGATAAAGTGATCTGTATATATAAGTTGTAATGCCTTCTAGAGGCGCTAAATAATATTTCATAGATGGTCTCCTAATCGTTGTTAATTGTAATGTTACATAATTGATTTGTCAATATGCTGTTTTGATTGACAAAGTGCATGGTAATTAATATAATTATTAGTCAGTAACTATACAGAGAACAGGTGACGAGATGAGTTTTATAGGAATATTTATGATAGGATTGGGTCTTTCAATGGATGCGTTTGCGGTATCTGTCTGTAAGGGGTTAGGAGTCAAGCAATATAAAGTGCGATACGCGCTTATTACCGGCTTGTATTTCGGGATATTTCAGGCGTTAATGCCATTGATTGGGTTTGTATTGGGCTATCAATTTAAAGTATATATTGAAGCGATAGATCATTGGATTGCGTTTTTTTTACTACTAGCGATTGGTGGAAATATGATTCGTGAAGCTATCAAAGATGATGAAGCATGTCCCGTTTATCCGGAGAATGATAAAGCATTCTCTTTCAAAGCCATGATTCCGCTGGCTATTGCAACGAGTATTGATGCCCTGGCAGTAGGGATAACTTTTGCTTTTTTACATGTGCCGATAATACAGGCGGTATGTATAATAGGTATTACGACATTTGTAATATCGTTTGCAGGTGTTAAAATTGGAAATGTATTTGGATCAAAATTCAAAAAAAGGGCTGAGATAGCAGGTGGTATTATTTTAATATTAATTGGTGCAAAAATATTACTTGAACATCTTGGAATTATAGGTTAAACAGAGATATGAAATGGAATAAAATCAGATTAAAAACGACTTCACTTGCGGAGGATATAGTAAGTGCCATACTTATGGATGCAGGTATAGAAGGCGTTCAGATTGAAGATAAAATACCACTTACTGAAGAAGATAAGAAGGGTATGTTTGTTGACATAATGCCGGAGACAATAGAAGATGATGGCATTGCATACCTTAATTTTTATATTGAGAGTGGTGAATCAGGAAATACAATATTGTCAAATGCTATGAAAGAATTAGACGAAATGAGAGAGTTCACGGATTTGGGAGATTTGACACTCGAAATATCGGAAACAGAAGATGTCGATTGGATAAACAATTGGAAAGAGTTTTTTCACCAGTTTACTATCGGAGATTTATTAATAACTCCGTCATGGGAAGAGCCGGAGGATACCGAAGCAAACATGATATTAAGAATTGATCCCGGGACAGCGTTTGGAACAGGAAAGCATGAGACTACCGAACTTTGTATTAGAAATCTTCAACGATTTGTTAAGGGATCCGAAGAAATATTAGACATAGGTACAGGTAGTGGAATTCTAGCACTAGTTTCATTGAAGCTTGGAGCGAAGCATGTGCTGGGTACAGATCTTGATGAAATGGCATTTCATGCTACACATGATAATATGGATAGGAATGATGTGGATGAGAGTCTCTATGAAGTTACAATTGGAAACATTATTGATGATGCCAACTTACAAGACTATGCCGGATACAAGAAATGTGATATTATAACGGCTAATATCCTTGCTGAAGCCTTAATTGAATTAACACCTGTTGTAAAGAAATGTATTAAACCGGGAGGTTTATATATTACAAGTGGTATACTTACAGAAAAGGCGGATATGATGCAACGGGTAATTAAATCAAATGGTTTTGATATAGTTAGAATTGATGAAATGGGAGAATGGGTTTCCATTGTAGCTAAAGAAGTGGAAAAAGAAGGAAGTGTAAAGTAATGCAATTATTTTTTGTTAAACCGGAGGATGTTCAAGGTAATATGGCTATCGTTAGAGGTGGAGACGTAAGCCATATTTCTAATGTACTTAGAATGAAACCCGGTGAAATGATAAGCATTAGTGATGGTGAGAACTTTTATTCATCGGAAATCAGATCTATAAACAAAGATATGGTTGAGCTAATCATTAAAGATAAACAAACAATAAATACTGAATTATCCTCAAAGATTTTTTTGTTTCAATGTCTTCCGAAACTTGATAAAATGGACTTTGTGATTATGAAAGCTGTAGAATTAGGTGTGTCTAAAATAATTCCTGTGCTATCTAAGAGGTCTATTGTAAAAATAGATGATAAAAAAGCAAAAAAGAAGAGAGAAAGATGGCAGGCAATTTCTGAAAGTGCTGCAAAGCAGTCTAAAAGAGGATATATTCCGGAAGTATCAGAGGTTATTGATTTTGAAGAAGCACTTTCTGTGGCTAAGGAACTGGACGTTGTATTGTTTCCATACGAAGAAGCAACAGGCATAAAAGAAAGCAAGAGAGTACTGGAAAGTATATCCGGAGGCAATACAATAGGAATTTTTATTGGACCTGAGGGTGGATTTGAGGAAGATGAAGTAAAGTCAAGTTTGAAAATTGGTGCTAAGGTTATTACACTAGGTGAACGTATTCTAAGAACTGAGACAGCTGGAATGTGTGTATTGTCTATACTAGGGTATTTATTAGAAAGTCAGGATAAGTAATGAACGTAAAAGAAATATATTTTGATAACTCAGCCACGACAGCGGCATATGAAGAGGTTGGAGAGCTTGTGAGAAAGATTATGTGTGAGGATTATGGCAATCCGTCATCTAAACATATAAAAGGACTAATAAGCGAAAACTATTTAAAAGAAGCAAAGGCAATATTTGCTAAACAGTTAAAAGTAAATGAAAAAGAAATCATATTCACATCAGGTGGTACAGAGAGTGACAATATGGCTATTATAGGTGCGGCAAGAGCAAACAAGAGACGCGGCAAGCATTTAATAACTACGGTTGTAGAACATCCGGCTGTATACAATAGCTTTTCATATCTTGAAGATGAAGGATATGAAGTCACGTATTTACCGGTAATGCATGACGGGAGAATTCGGATACAAGATTTAAAGAATGCACTTAGAGAGGACACTATTCTCGTATCTTTGATGCATGTTAACAATGAGATTGGTACGATAATGCCTGTTGAAGAGGCGGGAGAAGCAATAAAAACTTATGATAAAAGAATTCTGTTTCATATTGACGGCATTCAGGCGTATGGTAAGTTACCGATAAATTTAAAAAACTTGAAGTCAGATTTATATAGCATAAGTGGACATAAATTCCACGGACCTAAAGGTGTCGGTTTATTGTACATTAAAGACGGAACGAAGATTAACCCGATTATTTTCGGCGGCGGGCAGCAAAAAGATATGCGTTCAGGAACGGAAAATGTTCCGGGTATTGCCGGAATGGCATTGGCGTCTAAGCACATTTATTCAAATCTAAAAGATAATATAAGTCATATATCAAGGCTTAGAGATGAAATGATAAATGGATTAAGTGATATTGATAATATCAAAATACATGGTGGGGATAGAGATATTTCATTGCCAAATATACTTAGTATTGGTTTTGCGGGAATAAGGGGAGAAGTGCTTCTCCATGCTTTGGAAGAAAAGGGGATATTTGTTTCGTCCGGATCTGCATGTTCCTCAAATCACCCTGCAATAAGTGGTGTATTAAAGGCGATTGGGAGCGAAGACAAGTATCTTGATTCAACTATACGATTCAGCTTTTGTGAAACGAATACAGATGATGAAGTGAGGTACACTATTGAAATAATAAGGAATCTGGTACCTGTACTAAGACGATATACAAGGTGTTAATGAGAAAAGAGGAAAATATGCAATTTCACACGTTTTTACTTAAATATGGAGAAATAGGAATAAAAGGGAAAAACCGATATTTATTTGAAGATGCGCTTGTACGACAAGTTAAGTACGCGTTATCTGATGTTGAAGGTGATTTTAGTGTTCACAAATCGCAAGCGAGAGTATATGTTGATGCATTAAGTGAATATGATTATGATGAAGTAATTGATAAACTTTGCAAAGTGTTTGGCATTGTCGGAATTTGCCCGGTAATTCGTATTGAAGATGGTGGATTCGAACACTTGAAGGCAGAGGTTGTTTCGTACATGAAGGAAATGTATGGAGATAAAGCATTCACTTTTAAGGTGGAATCCAGAAGAGCAAATAAAGCATATCCAAAGAATTCAATGGATATAAACTGTGATTTGGGTGAGGCAATATTAATGACGATGCCAAACTCAAAAGTAGATGTACATAAACCGGAAGTTATGCTAAATGTTGAGGTTAGACAGGATATTTATGTGTACTCGAAGGTTATCAAAGGACTTGGAGGAATGCCAGTAGGTACAAATGGATCTGCCATGCTTCTATTGTCAGGAGGAATTGATAGTCCGGTTGCAGGATATATGATTGCAAAAAGAGGGGTTTCTATTGAGGCTACATATTTCCATGCTCCGCCATATACTAGTGAAAGAGCCAAGAATAAAGTAATTGATTTAGCCAAGATAGTATCAGCTTATACAGGTCCTATTAAATTAAATGTAGTTAATTTCACAGATATTCAACTATATATTTATGACAAATGTCCTCATGATGAGTTAACTATTATAATGAGAAGGTACATGATGAAGATTTCAGAACACTTTGCTTATAAAAGCGGATGTTTAGGTTTAATTACCGGAGAAAGTATAGGACAGGTGGCTAGTCAAACAATGCAATCACTTGCAGCGACAAATGATGTTTGTACAATGCCGGTATATCGACCTCTAATCGGAATGGATAAGCAGGAAATTGTTGATATTTCTGAGAGAATCGGAACATATGAAACATCTATTTTACCTTTTGAGGATTGCTGTACAATATTCGTAGCGAAACATCCTGTTACTAAACCCAGGATAGACATTATTAAAAGATCAGAAGAGAGATTGCAAGAAAGAATAGACGAACTTCTTGAAATTGCAATTAATACTACGGAGACGATTATAGTAAAAAATCAGCCTTAAGCAGTTATGCCAAGGCTGATTCGTTTAAGTTGTGTAAGGTTTAGTCGATGATGTAAGGCTTTAAAACGTCTAGAACGTCATTGGTACTATCTTCAACGTGTATATTTAAATCAATTGGCTTAGATAAATCAAGACTAAAAATTCCCATTATAGATTTAGCATCGATTACATATCTACCTGATACAAGATCAAAGTCATAATCAAATTTTGTGATATCATTTACGAATGACTTTACTTTGTCGATTGAGTTTAAAGATATTCTGATTGTCTTCATGTATGCTCCCTCCTATTCGGATTATTTATTTACTAATAATAAGGAATTAAGTCTAAAAAGTCAAGTATTATGGGTACTCTGTATTATTAAAAATACATTAAATTAAAAAAGTATGAAATGGAGAATAGAAGTGATGAAAAAAGTTGCACTTCATAATTTGGGATGCAAAGTAAACGCATATGAAACCCAGGCTATGGAGGAAAGTCTTAGGACAGCTGGATTTGATATAATACCATTTGGTGAAGAGGCAGATATTTATATAATAAATACATGCACGGTTACCAACATTGCAGATAGAAAGTCGAGACAAATGCTTCATCGTGCAAGAAAGAAAAATCCAAGCGCTATAGTAGTGGCTGCCGGTTGTTATGTGGAAACATCGAAGCAGGAAATTGATCCGGTTATAGATATTGTTGTTGGAAATAACAAGAAGCATGAAATTGTGAATATAATAAATGACTATATTGAAAAATCTACAGGTGATGTTTTAAATGTAAAGACAGATATTACAAAAGAACCTGTATATGAAGAGATGTCACTGGGGACATCAACTGACCATGTGAGAGCAAATATAAAGGTTCAAGATGGATGTAACCAGTTTTGTTCTTACTGTATTATTCCGTACGCAAGAGGGAGGATAAGAAGTAGAGAGATTGAGAATGTTGTTTCTGAGACCGAAAAACTTGCAAAATCAGGTTATAAGGAAGTAGTGCTTACCGGTATACACCTGTCATCATACGGCAAAGATATTAATAATAATTTGTTGAATCTGATAGTGGAGATAAATAAAATAGATGGCATCAATAGAATACGGCTTGGTTCACTTGAGCCTAGAATTATTACGGAGGATTTTTTGCGTATAATTGCAAAAACAGATAAATTCTGTCCGCACTTTCATTTGTCATTGCAAAGCGGATGCGATGAAACGCTAAAAAGAATGAATAGACATTATACAAGTAAAGAGTATATGGAATCCTGTAAAAATATAAGGACATTTTTTAATAAACCTGCAATAACTACGGATATAATTGTTGGATTTCCGGGAGAGACACAAGAAGAGTTTGAGCAATCCTATGATTTTGTGAAACGAGTAGGATTTTATGAGACACATGTATTCAAATTCTCGAAAAGAGAGGGTACGAAGGCTGCCTCAATGGATAATCAGATTTCAGAACATATTAAAAGTGAGCGAAGTAACTTATTTCTCAAATTAAATGAGGATTCAAGGAAAGATTTTGAAGAAGCGCTTATTGGAACACATCAGGAAGTACTCATTGAAGAAAAGGTTGTTCGCAAGGGTGAGGAATTCTTTGTCGGACATACGAAAGAGTATGTTAAGGTTGGAATTAAAAGTGATAAAAATATAATCAATAAAATAATTGATGTTAACATTATGAATTATTTACAAATATTTCATTGAATTTTTGTACAAATTGGAGTAAAATGAGTACGTAATAAGAGAAAAGGGCGTGATTAAATGAAGGATCTTAGTAATACTCAGTTTTTTCAAGTTGAGTCAGGACCACAAATTCAGGCAAAAGACATTCTTGAAATTGTATATGAGGCGTTAAGTGAAAAAGGTTATAATCCGGTAAATCAGATAGTTGGATATATAATGTCAGGGGATCCTACATATATAACTAGCCATAATGGTGCTAGAAGTCTTGTCATGAAAGTGGAACGTGACGAACTGGTTGAAGAAATGTTAAAAACTTACATAGAGCATAACGGATGGGATGGTAAATGAGAATTTTAGGACTGGATTATGGATCTAAAACAGTCGGTGTTGCCATTAGTGATCCCCTATGTTACACAGCTCAAGCATTAGAAACAATTGAGAGAAAATCAGAAAATAAGCTAAGGAAAACCTGTGCTAGAATAGAAGCTTTAATAGATGAGTATAAAGTGGAAAAAATTGTATTAGGTCTTCCTATGCATATGAATAATGATGTCGGTGAGCGTGCACAAAAATCTTTGGAATTTGGTGAGATGTTACAGAAACGGACCGGACTTGAAGTCGTGATGTGGGATGAACGTCTTACTACAGTAGAAGCAAATCAGACTCTAATTGAAATGAAGGTTAGAAGAGAAGACCGCAAAAAGTATGTAGATAAAATTGCGGCCGTTTTTATATTGCGAGGATATTTGGACTCTTTGACATAATGTAAAGGAGTATTTTTTATGGAAAAAATTAGTTTTCTAACAGATGAGACAGGCGAGGAAGTTGAATTTTTTGTTTTGGAACAAACTAGAATAAATGAACAGAATTATATTTTAGTTACAGATTCAATGGATGAGGATGCTGAGGCATGGATATTAAAAGATATTTCGGAGCAGGATGAGCGAGATGGTCTTTATGAAATAGTTGATGATGATAAAGAGTTGGAGATTGTTCTGAAGGTTTTTGAAGAATTACTGGAAGATGTTTCGATTGAAAGGTAGGAAGTATGTCTATAAGTCAAGAAACATTTAAAGCTATGCTCAAGGAAAAGAACTTAAAGATTACAAATCAAAGACTTCTCGTACTTGAAGCGTTAGCCGAAAATAAGGATAAGCATTTAACGGCAGAAGATATATACGAAATAGTTAGAAAAGAACATCAAGATATAGGGTTGGCTACAATTTATAGAACTGTACAATTATTACAAGATATGAATTTAGTTGACAGCATTAGTCTTGATGACGGTTTTGTGCGCTATGAAATTAGTGAGATGAATAAAGGAAAGGCCGGACATCACCATCATCATCATTTGATTTGCGAGAAATGTGGAAATGTTATCCCATTTAATGATGATAGATTGGATTCACTGGAGGGTTTAATAGAACGCGAAACCGGATTCCATGTGCTTAATCACGAACTTAAACTATATGGTATATGCAAAGAATGTCGTAATGAAAATAAATTAAAATAAAAATGGAGGTAAAATTTTGAAAAAAGAGCATAAGGGAAAGGTACGTGTCATTCCTCTTGGGGGTCTGGAAAAGATAGGAATGAACATCACTGTCTTTGAATATGAAGACAGTATTATTGTGGTGGACTGCGGTCTTGCGTTTCCGGAAGATGGAATGTTGGGAATAGACCTGGTTATACCGGATATCACGTATCTTAAGAATAACATAGACAAAGTAAAGGGCTTTGTTATTACGCATGGACATGAGGATCATATTGGAGCGCTTGCGTATGTTTTAAGGGATATTAATATTCCTATTTACGCTACGAAGCTTACGATGGGGATCATAGAGAAGAAATTAACTGAACATAATTTACTTAGAAGTACAAGAAGAAAAGTTGTTAAATATGGACAGTCTATCAACTTAGGACAATTTCGTATTGAGTTTATAAAGACGAATCACAGTATTCAGGATGCTGCTGCGTTAGCGATTTATTCGCCGGCAGGAATTGTCGTACATACGGGAGATTTTAAGGTAGATTATACGCCGGTATTTGGTGATGCAATTGATTTGCAGAGATTTGCAGAGATTGGTAAGAAGGGCGTTCTGGCACTTATGTCAGATAGTACTAATGCAGAGCGACCCGGATTTACTCAAAGTGAGAAGACGGTTGGAATAACTTTTGATCACTTATTTGCTGAACACCGCAATCAGAGGATTATTGTAGCTACATTTGCATCTAATGTTGATAGGGTACAGCAGATAATTAACTCCGCAATTAAATATGAGAGAAAAGTCGTGGTAGAAGGCAGAAGTATGGTTAATATCATAGATACTGCAGGTGAACTAGGCTACTTAAAAATACCTGACAAAACGCTTATAGAAATAGATCAGTTGAAGAATTATCCGGCTGAAAAAACGGTACTGATTACGACGGGAAGTCAAGGTGAGTCAATGGCGGCATTATCTAGGATGGCGGCCGATATTCATAAAAAAGTTACTATTATGCAAGGTGATGTTGTTATTTTTAGTTCTACACCTATACCGGGAAATGAAAAATCTGTATCAAAAGTTGTTAATGAGTTATCAGAAAAGGGTGCAGAGGTAATAATGCAGGATACTCATGTGTCAGGACATGCATGCCAAGAGGAACTAAAACTAATTTATTCTTTGGTAAAACCTAAATATGCGATACCTGTTCATGGAGAGTATAGACACTTGAAAGCGAATAGTAATATTGCTAAGTTACTTGGTATTGATAAAAAGAATATTTTCTTAATGCAATCAGGAGATGTTTTAGAGCTTTCTGATAATAAGGCGGAAATAGTTGATCACGTACAAACCGGTGAGGTATTTGTTGATGGATTAGGTGTTGGAGACGTGGGAAATATAGTAATCAGAGATCGTCAGCATCTATCAGAAGATGGAATAATGATAGTTGTCCTTACACTGGAAAGCGGAAGCAATCAATTGATGGCAGGTCCTGATATTGTTTCGAGAGGCTTTGTATATGTAAGGGAATCTGAAAGCCTTATGACTGAAGCTCGACAAGTTGTGTCAGATGCAGTTGAGAAATGTTTGAAGAATCAAAAGCATGCCGATTGGAGCAAGATAAAACTAGTAATACGAGATACAATGAATGACTTCATATGGAAGCGTACTAAGAGGAGACCAATGATTCTACCTATCATTATGGATGTATAAACTGAATTAACTGTGATATAATAAGGGGACTGTCGGAAAATACATTTTCTTTTTATGTATATACTAGATATGGGAATCGCATAAATCGCGATTCCCATATCTAGTATCGTAGGAAGTCTTTGAATGTATTTCACAACAGCCCTACATTTATGTCTTGAAGTATTTAACATTATTAAGCAAGATTTTGGAGTATATTATGATTGATGATAATAGAGTTTCGACATTTCTTTTGTCGCTTGAAGATGATGAAGTCAGTTATCTTCGAGAAATTGAAATAGAAGCACAGAAAATGCAAGTGCCGATTATAAAAAAAGGGACACAATCTTTGTTAAAGGTTTTGTTACAAATAAAAAATCCAAGGAATATTTTGGAGATTGGAACGGCTGTAGGCTTTTCAGCCTTGTTAATGAGTGAATATTCACCAGGAGCTAATATAACTACTATAGAGAATTATAAAAAAAGGATTCCTATTGCTAGAGAGAATTTTGCAAAAGCGAAAAAAGAAGAATGTATTAGTTTAATTGAAGGAGATGCTCTTGATGTACTAAAAGGTCTAAAGGAATCCTATGATTTTATTTTTGTAGATGCAGCCAAGGCTCAATATATTTACTACTTAGAAGAACTAATTAGATTAGCGAATAAAGACTGTGTTATTATAACTGATAATGTATTGCAAGAAGGCGATGTTTTGGAATCGCATTATGCAGTAAAAAGAAGAGATAGAACAATTCACAAAAGAATGCGTGAATATTTATATGAAATTAAACATAATAATAAATTGATGACTTCGATTGTTCCTGTTGGTGATGGAGTTGCTATTAGTTATGTTAAAGGAGAGTGTGATGAATAAAAAGCCGGAATTACTGGTGCCTGCAAGTAGCTTAGAAGTGCTAAAAACGGCTATTATATTCGGTGCAGATGCCATTTATATTGGTGGTCAAGCTTTTGGCCTTAGAGCTAAAGCTAAGAATTTTACAATAGATGATATTAAGAAAGGTGTTGAATTTGCGCATCAATATGATAAAAAGGTATATATCACTGCAAATATAATAGCACATAATGATGATTTGGAAAGTGTAAGAGAATATTTTGGAGAACTAAAAAGTATTAATCCGGATGGACTAATTATAGCAGATCCGGCGATTTTTGAAATTGCTAAAGAAGTACTTCCGAAGATTGAGATTCATATAAGTACACAGGCAAATAATACTAATTATGGTACTTATAATTTTTGGTGGAAACTAGGAGCAAAAAGAGTGGTTTCAGCAAGAGAATTATCATTGGATGAGATATGCGAAATCAGGAAAAATATCCCTGATGAGATGGAAATAGAAAGCTTCATGCATGGCGCGATGTGTATGTCTTATTCAGGAAGATGTTTGCTAAGCAACTACTTCACCGGAAGAGATGCAAATAGAGGTGCATGTACGCATCCATGCAGATGGAAATACTCAGTGGTCGAGGAAACGAGACCGGGCGAATATATGCCGATATATGAAAATGAACGAGGAACGTATATTTTTAATTCAAAGGATTTGTGTATGATAGAGCACATTCCGGAGATGATTAACGCAGGGATAGATAGCTTTAAAATTGAAGGACGTATGAAGACGGCACTTTATGTTGCTACAGTTGCACGGACATATAGGAAAGCAATAGATGATTACCTTGAAGATCCGCAGAAATATCAGGACAATATGCCATGGTATTTAGACCAAATTTCCAATTGTACATATAGACAATTTACTACAGGTTTTTATTTTGGAAAGCCGGATGAAACAACTCAAATATACGATAGCAATACATATATACGTGAATATACATATCTTGGAATTGTTTTAGAAGTAAAAGATGGCAAATATAAAATAGAACAAAAGAACAAATTTAGTGTGGGTGAGGAAATAGAAATAATGAAGCCGAACGGCCAAAATATTTCGACAAAAGTAATTTCGATATCTGATGTAGACGGCAATGAGATGGAGAGTGCACCACATCCTCAACAGATATTATGGATTAAAACGGAAAATATGGCAAATGAATTTGACATATTACGGAAACAAGAATAGCAGCGAGGAATGTTATGCCCTCCTTTGTGGAGAGGCATAGCAACTTCTCTAAACATTAAACATCTTCAATGCATATTGATGAATTTTGATATCTTGACTTTGACAAGCAACTAAGATATCATTAAAAGACAAAATCTAATTCAAATCTATTTAAACACACATGGCATTTCTGCCAATTTTTCATTGCTAATTAAAAAAAAGAAAGAAGGTGTTTTATGGCATTTAGCACTGTTTTTTCCGCAGCTCTTATTGGATTGAGTGTCCAGATTATAGAGGTGGAAGCGGATGTAAGTAGTGGGCTTCCTATTACCCAGATAGTGGGATATTTATCCTCTGAGGTGAGGGAATCGACACTTAGAGTAAGAGCTTCAATTAAAAACCTGGGTGTGACAATTCCCCCAAAACGAATTGTAATTAATTTATCTCCGGCAACAGTTCGTAAACATGGGGCCTCATTTGATTTGCCGATTTCAGTAGCTTTACTTGCTTCACTTGGCGAGATTGAAGTAGAGGCTACAGATAATACACTATTTGTAGGAGAATTAAGTCTTGATGGTAAAATAAGAGGTGTTCCGGGGGTTCTATCTATTATCATTGAAGCGAGAGAAAGAAACATAAAAAGATGTATAGTTCCTATGGAAAACTACCATGAAGGGAAGATGGTTCAAGGAATAGAGGTTGTTGGAACAAGTAATTTGACTAACTTAATTAATTATATGAAATATGGTTCTATGGAAAAGATTGAAGATAATAAAACGATAGAAACCATTGATGACCCCCAAGTTGATTTTGCTGATATTATTTCTCAGACAATGGTAAAACGCAGCTTAGAGATAGCGGTAAGTGGAGGTCACAACGTGCTAATGATTGGGCCACCGGGAAGTGGCAAGACAATGATGTCTAAGAGAATACCAACTATATTTCCGGAACTTAGCGAGAGCGAAAGTATGGAAATCACAAAAATATATTCTGTTAATGGATTAATCAATCCGAGAAACCCCATGATTACAAAAAGACAATTTAGAGAGGTGCATCATACAGTA
>JBKEBP010000233.1:0-6286 GCA_047973235.1 Suipraeoptans sp.
ATGTACAAAGACAGACTGCCAGAATAAAAGCGTCAATAGCAGGCGGGAATATCTCGCCTTCTATTGTCATGTCTCTTCATCTAAAGTATAAATGAAATTAGAGCTGGAAAGCTAATTCTCGCTTACCCGCTCTATAATTATCATAGTAGTTTAGTATTTACAGACTTTTTTTCACAGACTCTATCATAGCCACTAGGCCTTGTTGTGCCGGATGGTCTACCTTTGCAACTGCATGTGCATGAGGCGTTGATCCCATACCTGCTTCATTTGAAAATAATCCCCTTGCTACACCACGGCTCATTGCCTTTTGTATAGTAGCACCTATTACACCGCCTGCGATTGATTGTGGCGCAAATGCTCCAACAACAATGGCTTTAAAAACATATGGTATAGATCCGAAATTTGCGATTATTACAATTAATCCGCCTACGATATATAGTAAAACCATAAACGGTACTATAGATTCAGTAACTTTGGCAATTCTATTAATTCCTCCGACAAATATAAAGAAAGCAAGAATGGCTACAATAATGCCTATAATTACCGGGCTAATACCAAATGCTGTCTTAAATGCATCACCTATTGAGTTAGACTGTACCGCATTTCCCATGAAACCAAGTGCTAAAGTAATTAATACAGCAAAGCACGCTGCAAGAGCTTTACCGAATTTCCCTTTAAAAGCTCCACGAATATAGTAAACAGGTCCACCGGTTGCTTCACCTTCATCATCAACCTTACGATATTTCTGTGCCATTACAGCTTCTGCATAAATCGTCGCCATACCAAAAAAAGCAGCAATCCACATCCAGAATATAGCACCCGGTCCTCCAACAGCAATAGCAGTAGCTGCACCTGCTATATTACCTGTACCTGCTTGTGCTGCAATTGCAGTTGCCAGTGCTTGAAATGAGCTAATACCACCTTTACTCTTGTCCTTACTTTTATGAAACAATCCACCAAATGTACGGCGCATACCTTCTCCAAATCCTCTGATCTGGATAAATCCGAGCTGAAAAGTGAACCATATACCTGTGCCGACAAGCAGAATAATCAGCAAATGATCCCATAGCAAGCTATTTAATTTTAAAACTAGTTCTGATAGTGCATCCATCTATCTTCCTCCTTCTTCTATTGATGTTTTCGATAACCAATGGATAGCGTTACATATTTAACATAATTTAATCCTTTTTTGCTATGTAATCAATTCCATTTACTTATTTCATAAAAATTATTTAGAAGTAATGTATTAATCGACTTATTTTCGTTATTACTGTATTTGACTAGTCTTTTCTATACTTTTTTTGTCATTTTTACGCAAGAAAAAAAACATGCCTAAACATGTTCTTTTACTTACTATCTATTCATAGCTACTTCTGCTCAAAGACAATCGTTGTATCTCTTTCACTGATTTTATTACCTAATCCATCAAAGAAAATGTAATGTACGTTTGCATTCTCTTTTTCACTTGACAGAACACTTGTGTCTATGTGTACATCCTCAATAACCATGCCCGGACTAATCACCTCGGATTCATATATCGTATTTATTCCATCCTCTGTCTTAATTGTAATTTTTATATCACACGCACTGTAATTTGGATTAATTAATTTCAAATTTGCTTTTTTTGACTCTCTATCATAGGGCACCAAACTATTTATTTGTATATATGCACCATTATCTTCCTGATCACTATTTTTCCATTTTGTCTGTTCGGTATTAGTAAGCAAGTGTAGGTATTGCTCCCATTCCGGATTGATTTGTGCCGGTGTAGGTCTCATATAATACTTTATTCCAAAGAAAACCGTTGCTGCTAAAAGAATTAAAATTATAACTCTACTCATTTTTTTCACAATATACTACATATCTAAATGTATTCTTACCATATGGATGGCAACTTATCAATGTAAGCATATCTTCTCCTTCATTTATCATAACTTCTTCAATTTGATCCGGCTTAATGACTTTCGTTTCTATCACTCTATAAAATAAAATCTCTCTGAAATTTCGAACATGTACTTCATCATCTATATTTATCTTAGCTATATCTCTAAACATTTTAGCCTTATAATATCCTCGATGTGCCGCAATAACTGAATTAGAGTTGTCACTTCCTATCGGATAAGATGTCTCTGTTAAGTGTACTGCGCCTTTTTGCATATTTTCTTCATTAGCTCCAAGATATATAGGCAAGCTCATTTCAATGCTTGGTATAGTTAAATATCCAATTATATTATCATCTATTCCATAGTTGGTTAAGTCAATTCCGGGTGTTTCGTATGAAAACGGATCTTTTAACTCGCTTTGTCCTTCAAGGTATAATCTCTCATTTTCGGCAATCAGCTTTCTATATAGCTCCCCCAACAATTCATTATTTGAAGCGTCATTAATATCTACTTCAAAGTTCTCGATTATCTCATTTCGTTCACTATCATATCTTATTTGATAAATAAATGGTAACAGTAGAATCACCACTCCTATCACCAGTATTACTACTGCCGATGTTATAATTATCCTTCTTTTCAACTAATCTCCTCGCAATTATCATTATCACTGATAAAACCCCAAATACTATAAATAGCAGTTTGAATATAATTTCTCTTGAAAATGTAATTACCCTTTCGTTGTAATAATAAACACGTTCTCCTCTAACCAGTAATCGGTGAGAATTAATTCCATATGGTGTGCATGTCAAAAGTGTAATATAGTCTTTCCCTTCATATCTAACCAAATCCGAAAGTTCCTCCGGAACTATTACTTTTATCTTATCGATTTCATATACAAGCAGCTCCCCAAGCACATGTATATAAAACATATCTCCTTCTTCAAGGTCTCTCAGATCAGTAAATAACTCAGCGCTTGGAAGACCTGTATGACCAGTCAATATTGAGTGAGAACCGAATCCTCCGATAGGAAGTGATGAGCTCTCTATATGACCCACACCATTTTTTAAAACATCTTCGCTTACTCCGTGGTATATAGGTAGATTGATATTAACCGAGGGAATCTCAACATATGCCATAACACCTTCAACATTTAGAACATTCATATAATTTGTCGGCAATACCATTCCACTACCCTCAATAAACGGATCCTTTACCGGATCGCCTCGCAGGTGCTCATTATATACAACTGCCTTCTCCCACTCTTTATCAATCTCTTCATCCGGGAGTTCATTTGTCATTTTCAAATATTCCTCAGCTATCTCTATACCCTGCTTTTTAGATATCCAATTACTAGCAAAGGGGTAACTTAGAATAGTTACCCCTAGCAATAAGATGATATACACTATAGCTGTGCCTATCTTCCCTTTTTTATGTTTCAATCAAATCTCCTACCTTCGTGTGTCTGCTATTTACGCACGTCTTTTACGATTTTTCACTATTACTAATAATGCGCCTACGATAAGTGTAAGACCTACTATTATAAATATCATAGTACCGATACCACCTGTAACAGGTAACTGGAATGTAGGCTTGTCTTCACCTTCAATTGGAGGATCCGTTGGTTTTTGATTCAAAACTCTTATAGATACTAAATCAGTTTTATCCATTTCAACTTCAATTGCTGCTCGCTTAAGAATATATCCAGTCGGTGCCTGTGTTTCAACTAGTTAAAATGTATTTTTATTTTCCGAATGAACCGCAGGAGTTACCTCTGAATAATCAACAAAATGTGCGTATCCGTTACCGTCTGTAGTAACTTCAATATCCTTACCCACAGAATCTTTTATAAAAACGCCGTCCTGTGCATTGGCCTCTGTAGTTGCAATCTTAAATTTAGCATTTGCAAGTTTTTCCTCTCCATAACGATTAGTTTTGTCTATAATAACTCCACCAAGTTTTATTTCCGGTTTCTCACCAGTAGCTATCTCTCGATTTGTTTCATCTCCGCTTATGTTTTTAATATAAACTTTTGCCGTATTCTTGATCGAATCTGTCGCTCCACCTTGAGCTTTTCCGTTTATTTTAGTTGATATTTTAACTGTAATACCTGTTGAACCTCTTTCCTGTGCTAGCTCAAGTCCTTCGTTGGTCAATTTCCAAACAACCGTTTTTGCATCTTTTTCAGCTGTAGTAATAGCCTCAGTATAGTGAGTATCAATTGTAAGACTAGCCGGGCTTGAACCTCCTGTTAGACTCAGCTTTGCTTCTTTCTCTGTATATGTTAGTCTTTCATCTAGTGGATCTGTTATTTTTAATTCTCCATGTTTAGACGTTTTATTATCATATAACTTGCCATCAATCTTAGCATTAATTTCCCAACTTACTGTATCTCCAACTACATAAGCATTTTGATCGCTAGTAACTACCTTAGTCAAATTGTTTTTATTTACATTCTTAGGATATACATGTACGTCATAGTTGTATTCAGTTGTGGCATTTTCATTGTCTTTGTCAGGATTGAACCCAAATGGTAATGTAATGATTGATGATGCTGACTCAGTGTATCCTGCCGGCACTGTTGTTTCCTTTAAGATATAGTATCCAATTTCCAAGTCATCCCATGTTGCAATACCGTCAACCGACGTAGTTTTCTCTGTCCCTATTATATCAATTTTATCTTGATGATTCGCTACTATTTCATCAGGAGTATTAGAGCCGCCCAAAACACTCTCATCTTTCACATAATAAAGAGTAAATCCCGCTCCTTCTAGTGGTGTTCCAAGTGCTTCTTTTTCAGCCGGTAAAAGCTCTGTTCCATCATGGCTTGTAGTAGACTCACCAATAGTCGCCAATTTGTGTACTGTTATAGTCCCTTTCCTGTTTGCATCCGGTAATCCCGATGCTGATGCTGATGTTGCTACCAACCCAGCTGTTAGTGCTGCCGCTGCAAACATTGCACTAATCTTTCTTAATAATCTGTTCTTTTTCATACTTAAATTTCCCCTCTCATTTTTAATTAGTATGTTTTTATCTTCAAATATCATGTATTAATGATATTAGAATTCTGGTTTGGCTCTGTGCTTACGCCATAAGCCGGTGCATGCAATTAGTACTAGTAATCCGCCTATAATCAAGAAAATGTAGATTCCTCTATTCCCACTGTAAGGTAACTTAAATGCCTTATAATTTGGAAGCTTTAGTACATCTTCGCCTCCCGAATCGTCTACTATAAAAGCAGGCGGCAAACCAAAGGAGTGTTCTTCTTGATTGGTTCCTTTTATTCCATGAGCTGTAATAGTAATATTCGGTTCTACATTATTATCTATAAGAATGAGCCATTGTCCCATAGGGACGTCATATCCCTCAGGTGCATTTACTTCGCTTAACATGTGCTCTCCATTTACCAACTTTCTGAAGTCTACCAATCCGTCAGAAGTACTTGTAGTTGTTTTATACTTATCCCAACATGTTCCGGTTCCTGCGAGATAATCATGTTCATGATCTCCGTCGGTATTAGTACATCTATAAAGTTCAAATCTCGCTCCCGCTAGATTGTCTCCATTCTCATTCACTTTTGTAAATTCAAACTCTATACCGTCAATATGGTCCTGTAAAACAAGATTTTTAGATGTGTCTACTCTATTATCATTTACAATGTCATATGCATTTGCTGTTCGTTTTTTCTGATCATGGAAGAAGAACTTCTCCATATTTCCTACTCCGGCACCGGGTATTGCAATAACAGTATTCTCTATTCCTTTATCCGTGGCGTTAGGTGATGTATTAGTCATAACACCTATTTCACTGCCGGATAGCAACTCTCCTGATATGCTTATATATTTGGTATAAGGTTTCTCTGTGGAAGTCTGTGGTAAGTAAACATTACTTACATCATTACCGGACTTATTCCCCTTAATTACCACCTCACCCTGAACACTCATAGTTCCTGATTGATATATACCTCCGGCTTCTGAACTAATTGCAGATGTATTGTCGGTAATGGATCCTCCAAACATATTCAAAATGCCATTGTTATAGATAGTTGATTCGCTGCCATGGTAGTTCACTATTTTTGTACCATCATATATTTCCAATATACCTTCTTTATTACTGATTAGAGATTGTGTGGCTATAGTTTTATCCCCATTACCATCTATGATAATGTCTTCGAGTGACAGTTTTCCAAAACTTGATATAGTTATCAGTGCCTTATCATCCGTACTTAAATCTGTTTGTAATGTGATTTTTGCTGTATCATTCTTTCCCTTATATGGGAGCGTTGCATCATCTTTAGAAGCCGTTGTTATAAGCACATTTTTCTTTATTTCAATCGGATTCTTTAATCCATAATCATCAATAAGCATTTCAATTTTAACCACCTTGGCACTTTGATTTGCTGCATA
>JBKEBP010000126.1:0-3422 GCA_047973235.1 Suipraeoptans sp.
ACCACAAGTGAAGTAGAGTATGGAGACCGCATTTATCTGAAAATCAGTGGAACATATGATGACAATATCTTAGCTTTTGCTTCTGGAATATCGAAGGTCACGGAGCATCCGTCACAGATAACGATCAACAGGCAGACAACAGCAAAGCAGTAGGAGGTGTGTATGGAATTTGTATTTAAAAAGAAAAAGGCAACGGGAGCTATCGGATATGTGGTGATGTTTACGGTAGTACTGCTTTTAGTGATCCTGACGATGTACTTAGCACAGGTGGCAAAGCTTATGACACATCAGCATCATATTGATGATTCGTTAGCAGATTCGGTGCTGGCTAGTCTTGTAGCAGATGATGTTTATTATTTTGAGACCTATGAAATGACAGGAACACCAGTGATTCGGTTTCAAAGCGTAGATGAGTCAAACAGTATTTATAGAGACTGTATGAATGATGCGATCGCTGAAACCAATGGATTTTATTACAATTTTACTTTTGATGAGTTTATCTGTTATGAAGTGGAAGGAAATAGTGTAAAGGTAACGGAGTATTCAGGAGATGCAGGAACAAAGAGTGTAAGAACACTTTCCTTAGGAAGCGCAACGACTCCTACAGGGGAAGTGGTAAAAGAGACATCCGCATATGCAAAGGTCAAGTTTGATATAAAGAATATTATTGATGGTAGTTTTATAACGAAGAGCAAGGACATTTATTGTACCTTGGAAATCAACGAATAACAGGAAGGAGAACGGAGAATGTTTGAGAAAAAAATCAGTGATAAAGAATTAAAACGAATGAATAAAGAAGCAAAAAAAGAGGCAAAGGCAGCAAAGAAAGGAAATGGTAATTCCATTGGGAAAAAGATATTGTCGGTTATAAAGGTTGTAGTAATTCCAGCGTTATTTGCAGGAATTGTATCATTACTTATCTATATGGCAATGGATAGCAAAGCTACAGAAGCACAGCTAAAGACCCAGGTGGTTGTTATGAAAGAAACTGTTGCAGCAAATACTTATATTTCAGAAGATGAAGTGTCGAATTATTTTGAAGAGGTATCAGTAGATCTGACTGCAGTGCCAGATTCAGCATATCGAAACGTAAAGGATCTTCCAGAGGGTGGATTTTATATAGAAAGTGCAATGGAATCTTCTCAGATGGTTTTGAAAGATGATATTGAAAAAGTTACGGAGGCAATGGCAAAATACCAGAACGGATATGAAGTGACATCTTTTGCCGCAGAATCTTTTGATGGAGGAGTTAATGGTAGCTTAAGAAAGGGCGATATTGTCGATGTATACGCACTTGATCCTGCAACAGATATGTTAACACTGATGGTAGAGAATGTGTATGTTGCAGCAGTATATGATAGTTCGGGTAATAAGGTGAGTGAGCCAGAGGATATAGCGACATCGTTTACGGTGTATGTAACGGAAGATGAAGTAGAGCAGATTAATTTAGCTGTTGTATATAGTGGGGTGCAGATTTATTTGATCGCAGAATAGGGAAGTCAAGTCCCATTTTTCTATTTCGTCGTATATAAAAATTTTAATAAGGCTGAAAGATGCAGATTAAAGAGATGTGCTTTCGAGTACATCTCTTAAGGATGAATCTATTAATTGATAATATGAGTAGAAGCAGGTTGTAAATGTCATGTGTACATGTTTGAAAGTTTGTATAAAAAACAAATTAGAAAATGATGTTTACAGAATAAACAATGTATGATATAGTGTTTATAGAATAAAAAAGGAGGACGAGGATATGAGTGAAATTGTAGGACTATATGAAATTGCAGCAAAAGCAAAAGTTACAACTGCAGCTGTAACAAATTGGACGAAAAGATACAATGACTTTCCGAATCCAGTTACAGAAGTACAAGCAGGAAAATTTTATGATAGTGATCAAGTTGAGGCATGGCTAAGAAAGAGAGGTAAAATTATGGGGGCAAAAGTTATTAGTTTAATTAATTTAAAAGGTGGTGTTGCAAAAACAACAACAACTGTTGGAATAGCAACATTATTGGCAGGGGAATATAATAAGATAGTTTTAGTTGTTGATCTGGACCCTCAGACAAACTGTACAACGATGCTTATTGGAGAGGAAAAGTGGAAGGAGTTAGATGATAATAATTCAACTCTAGCCACTTTATTTGAAGATGTAATTAATGAAACGCACAACTTTGATATGGATAAGACAATTCAAAAGAATGTATCTGAAATTGCAAATGTTAAACACCTTGACTTAATACCTTCAAGCTTGAAAATGATTGATATTCAGGATCGTCTTGCAACAATACCGCAAGGTAAGTTTTTTTCGAATAATCCTACAGAGATTATTAAGAAGGCACTTAAGCCAATTATTAATAATTATGATTATGTTCTAATTGATTGTCCTCCAAATATGGGTTTAATAACATTGAACGGATTAAGAATTTCAAACGGATATATCATTCCTACAATACCTGATGTACTTTCTACATATGGTATTCCCCAGATTATTAAGCGTGTTAATGAATTTTCGGAAAATATTGGAGAAGAGATTGAATGCTTAGGTATTGTTGCAACAAAAGTTAGAGGGCAGTCATCACTTCACTCACGAACATTGGATGTGTTGAAGCGAGGTAAAGATGCTGAACTATTCGAGACTATTTTCTATGAAAATAATCAAATGGGTGAAGCTGCTGAGTGTGTACCAGTCACAACCTTGAGACAGAAGTGGGGATATCAAGGGCAGTTTGATAGATTTAACTATTTTGTACAAGAAATATTGAATAAAATGGAGGTGTAAACGTATATGGATAGAATTTTGAAAAAGAATTTAAAAGCTTTATTAGATGTTGTGATAAACGAAGCAGAAAAAAATGAAGATTTTGCAGCATCATTATCACAGATTTTTGTTGGAGCAGATAAACAAGAAAAAACAAAATCATCAGACAGTGGGAAAAAGGCTTCTAATAGAAGAGACAAAGCTGTTTTAGATCCCATTAAGCTTGCAGAGGAGGGTACCCTTACCAGAGAAATGTTAGATGTTTTGTCAGAAAAAGAACTAAAGGATATTGTTGCAGAATTTGGAATGGACCCTTCTAAACTGGCTATGAAATGGAAAGACATGGATAGAGTTGTTAATCTAATTATGGATACATCACTTAGGCGTGCTTCTAAAGGGGATGCATTTAGAGCATAAAACTACTATTGTGAAGGAGAGGATATGGATAGAGAAGATTATATTGTTAATCTAAATGATTTGGAGTCAGATGGAGATATAAAATGTCCATACTGCTCGAAGGGTAGAGCATACACATATGGAGCAAAAGGAATGGTTTCCCTTTCATGTGGAAGATGTCATCAGATGGTATTGTGGGATTATGATAATAAAACCGCATATAAAGCCAAAGTAAGAAAGTTTGTGAGTTAATATAACTGCTACTTGAGCA
>JBKEBP010000002.1:0-8311 GCA_047973235.1 Suipraeoptans sp.
GTGCATTAAGAGTGATGTATGACGTATCCTTTAAAGCACATAAAGCAGGTGTTGAGAACTTAATGACAAACGAAGACGCAGCTACAGCTGCTATGCATAGTAAGAGACGTAATAAGATACCTTCTCTTCTACTATCTTGGCTTGTTATGCCACTCTATGTCATTCTTAGATCCTTTGATATGTTTTTCGATGGTGGTATCATCGCAGCGAAGATGGGATATGATGAATCTCAGCTTGGCCCAAAGGTTGGTAGTAATCATCCTTTCCTTGGAAGATTCTCTATCCCTCTTGTTGTTGCGACTTTTATTTCCTTTGTAAGTGCAATTACAAGATACAACGCTGGTGTTGAAAAGTATGTTGAGCATGGGATTGTTGTTTCCGGAATCATCATGATTCCATTGTATATGCTTGAATTTATCTTCGTAAAACAATTCCTTGGAATTCCTTTTGTATGGCTTACCAACAAATATGGAATATTCGTAGAAAAGGTAAGTTGTCTGTTTGAACCTACTTTGGCTGACGAATATCAGTTTGGTGGTGTAACACAGTCATTTGAACAGCAAGATATTTTAGGACAAATGATCAAAGAAAGAGAAGATCTTGTTAAAAGCTTAATAGAAGCAATCGAAAACAACGTGTCGTTCTGTAAAGCAGACGCTGATTGTAAGGATAAAAAGTTCTCACTTAAGATGCTTGAGAAAGAAGAAAGAGACACCGTTGGGTACAGATAGCGAAATTAATCATATGTTACCCAATGTTAAAGAAAATATAAGGAGGCCAAATGTCAAGATATGAATTTTTAAGGCGAGTAGCAAAGATATTAGCACCTCAAAATGCAGAGGCTCTTTTTGATTATATTATCCATTCTATGGATGATGATGGAGGCTTTCTTCGCTCAAGATATTGTTATTGGAACAAAGTGTTGCCAGATTATGAAGAAAAAAATGAACAACAGATTGTGCTGGCTGCACTTGCAAGACCCTTTAATTTTAATGATGAGACGAACTATTATGAGGATGAAGAAGGAGAAACTAAGTACACTTATTTAAAAATGCAATTGTTATTGGTCGATTTGTCAGATGATGATGAATTTTACTCAGCGGGGGAATGGAGTGCAGCAGTAGGATTCCCATATCCAATAAAAATTGATATGACGTATGATCGTTATGAGGTATTACCCAAATATAAATAGACAAGACTAGGCATCATAAAATTTGATATTCGAAATACATATCTGGGGGCATGGTAGAAATTTATTTTGATAGAGGTCATGGTCAATACGAGAGTCATGATGGTAAATAAATATAGTAGATGCATACAGAACTTTGGAGAACGAAGAAGTATCTTATGATATCGAGATTTTGAATGATGATGGGCAATATCTATGTAAACATGTAAGGGAATCGTTGGTTTTATACAGATGTAGGACTAAGAGGCTAACTGATTATTTGGATAAAGCCAAAGAAAAGCAAGAATAAAAATGAGTTATTTTATGTCATGAGTGATGCTCACAAAGTCGGTATCAAAACTTAGAAGTATTGGCACCGAGAAAATGATGCAATAAAATCAAGGGATGAGAGGATGCTGTAAAAACTTTCAATTATTCATCGAGAATTACATAGCTCAGATAGTTATTATTCTCTCAATAAACACTTGGCACAAACGATAATGTACCGAAATGATAAATTTGATACAAATCCTCTTCTTGTAAATACAGAGCATGCTTGGGATTTACAGATGGCAGTACCTTTATATGTGTAAAAACAAACTCAAAAATACAATCATTTTACATAATGTAAATGAAGTTTAAGATTAATTTTACGAAAGGAGCTGTTTTTTATGAATGTGGCTTATATCCGAGTATCAACAGTAGAACAGAATGAATCCCGTCAGATTGAAGCACTTGAAAAGCAAAATATTGAAAAGTGGTTCACTGATAAAGTCAGTGGTAAGGATACGAACCGGCCACAATTACAGGTAATGTTGGATTATGTCAGAGAAGGAGATACGATTTACGTACATGATTTTTCACGATTGGCTAGAAGCACGAAAGATCTTTTATCAATTAATGAAAAAATAAAAGCAAAGGGTGCTCATATCGTAAGTAACAAAGAAAATATTGACAGCAGCACACCGACGGGAAAGCTGATGTTAACAATGATTGGTGCCATAGCGGAATTTGAGAGACAGAATATGCTTGAAAGGCAAGCGGAAGGAATTGCTATTGCGAAACGAGAGGGTAAGTTTAAAGGTGGGCAGGTAAAGAAAATAGACAACAAAACATGGGAACAGTATTATAATCAATATATACGACGCGAGTTGACAAAAATTGACTTTTCAAAAGCGTTGAAAATCAGTAGACCTACTCTTGATAAGCTCATAAGGGAAAAGAGAGGAGAAGCGGGAAAGTTGCTGAAATATTAAGACTTGTTGTGATATATGTAACTGGTGACGCATGGGTGATTAATAACAAAGTAGATTATAGGGGTGGTGTGGATGAATAATGAAATCATTGCAACAATGCAATACAATGGTAAGGGATTTGACCTTATTTATAAGGGGAAGACGATATATGTTGTTAAAGACGGTGATACGTTAAATTATTATGTACCAGGTGATAGTCATGTATTTACTAGTGTTATAAAGTTAATTTTTAATGATTGGTGCCTTGGTGATCATTGTGGAGCAGATCTTAATGGTATTCAAGTTATTTGGACAACTGATAATAAAAGGTCGAAAAAAATGTATAACAGCATCGTTAGTGGTTTACAGGAATTTTTAGATGATTTCGTAGATCAAACCCAATATGATAGGATAGATTTAGATGGTATACCGTTTAATGATGGTCCACCGATTAATGATGATGCGCTTGGCGATATAATCCCAATTGAGTGGTCTGAAACCGAATCTAATAAAAAAGAATAAAATACAATGCTCAGGACTAAAAGAATTAATAAAAGCAAATAGGAAGGAGTAGCAATATGCTTAAAAGATCTAAAATGATTATAAGTTTAGAACGTGATGGGATTAAAAGCAACAAAGAGGTAAACAGCTTTCTTTCCTGTTCGTCTATGTTGAAACATCTAAGGAAACAAGCCAAAAAAACAGATCCGTGGGCTAGAATCATGGAGCTTGATGAAGTACCAACGTTAGTTTGCCATAGAAATGGATCACCGAATAAGATTACAGTTCGTCTGATTCATACTGAAACGGAACTGAAATAGTAACACTAACATACAGGACGAAGGATTGACCGCTAATGGACATGAAAAAGGTGGTGGACACATGAGAAAGATACTTATCGATAATAATCAAAATATAAATCCGAGGGACTGGAATTTATTAAAACGACTGTTCTTGAATATTTATACCTGGATCGTGATGTCAGTTCTTGAGCGATACTAATATTTTAGCATAACCCCGGTAAATACTGGATCAGACTAGAAAAACAATGTTAAACTCATTGATTAGGGATGCTAAACAAATCTTCCTTGCAGTGGAATCAACTGATTTCCGAAAACAGATTAATAGTCTCGTATCAATGGGGCAAAGAACTTCGGCAGCTGTATATAGATAAAAAAAGGAGAAAAAAATGAGGAACTACGAATATGATATACTTCTTCCGACAACATTTGATCACTTAACGGAAATATTAAGCGAGTATAACGGCTACTTTTGTAATTCAAAATATTTTAGAGCGTGCTTTACGCTGACATCAGAACAGTTAGCAGATCTTGAAAAAATTAGACAATCAGATAAGCCGGAGAAAGAAAAAGTGATGGAAATGAATGATTTTCTGATAAAAGAGATGATAAAAGATGAATTTAAGATTTAAAATCTATATACCTATACCTGAAGAGTTCTTTGATTTTCTGCTCGAGAATCCGTGCGAAATTTCAAAAAATTTTTACGTTATACAAAGGGGGTTGCTTACTAATCATAATGAGAGATAAATCCTAGACATCAATGATTTTTATTCGAATTGGATTCTGACAGAGAGGAAGAAATGAGAACAGTAAAGCCAGCAGTAGATTTAACACAAAACGTAATAGCAGTAAAGAAAGAGCTCTCACTATGCATTAATGAGGGCTCTTAGTCATTTATTGTGTTGTTACAACTGAAACAGCTCGGAAATAGCATTTTCCAATATTTTTTTATAAAAGCGCATCAACCATAAAAAGTGAGTGCCTTAATTCGTTTTCTCAAAAAAATGAAGAACATGAAATGGTCACATAATAGATATATAGCCTTTCGAATACTAATAAATACAAATAATTTAGAATGGATATTTAATGACAACTTGATGAACTTATCTTTCCACAAAATAAGTATAGAACAGTTTTTAGATAATGTTCAATAAGAATTTTGTACTTTTTAAAGGAAAGGAGGATGGCGGTACCTACCATAATTGATGTAGTGGGGTGCAAGATGGAATCCCCTGGTTTGTTGCAAATGGTGTATGTAAGATACTCGAAATTGCAAACTCCAGAGACGCGATGACACGACTTGATGAGTGCGAAAAATTCGCCGTCGGTTTAACCGACGTCGGGACAATCCTTGCAGATGCGGGGGTTGACATAACCCGTGTTCATTGTTAAGAGAATACAGTGATAATAGTTGGATTGTATCATTGTCATAACCCTAATGGAGGTTGCACGTCATGGGTCAAAACATAATAGTTTTTTGGTGTTACTGGAGTTGATATCGTAAGATGTTTATTCAAGCGCCACCTTACAATCAAACCGGACTTATCTTTACCCTCTCGGATAGATTTTGCTGACATGTCTGTAATAAGTTATGGAAAGAACTGACATAGGCGTTCACATGAAGATACTTTAGAAAGATTAGAGGAGGTTTGAAGTAAGGCGTATGTGACTAAGGAGAAGGGGGTGTGGGTAAACTTACGTTTTAACGATGCGTGCTCATGCAGGATTTAAATGAAATGAGTGTTGTTAACTGGCTTTTTAATAAACTCAAGCTCCTTTAGTGAATTATTTTGAGAAGCTTAAAATAATTGACGCTCCAACCTATCATGATAATATCCACCATAAACAGATAAGGTAAATAACCAAATCTACTAAAGGAGGGTTTTTATTCTTTGTTTAGATATTTATATTGATATCACTTTTTGCCGTCTTCTTCGAATTCATCGTAGCCATTCTTAAAAATCTGCTTCGGAATTTATCATACGTCAGCTTATATCTATTTAGACGTTAACTTTCTTGATTTGTCTGTCCAACAGCTAATTCACCAGATGATAAATAAAAAATAAGGGTTCATTCAAAAAAGTTGAGTGTGCCTTAATACGTTTTCTCACAAAAAATGAAGAACATGAAATGGTCACATAATAGATATATAACCTTTCGAATACTAATAAATACAAATAATTCAGAATAGGAGATTTAATGACAACTTGATGAACTTATCTTTCCACAAAATAAGTATAGAACAGTTTTTAAATAATGTTCAAAAAGAATTTTGTACTTTTTAAAGGAAAGGAGGATGGGGCGCCTACCCTAATTGATGTAGTGGGGGGCCTTGAAAAAAATATTATGAAGAAAGAAGTCCCGGTATGGGAAAAGTCGAATTTGACGCTTGAAGAAGCAGCTGCCTATTTTGGAATTGGTATTAATAAGCTTAGATATCTTACAGATGATGCAAATTGTCGTTATGTTCTATGGTGTGGAAGTAAGAGGTTAATAAAACGGAAAATGTTTGATGAGTATTTGGAAAAAGAGTATTCGATTTAAAATTAAGGCAAAAAAAATGATGTAGAGGACATAATTAGTATATAAAGTACTGAAAATGTCCTCTACTGCAAAAGGAGGATTTATGGCTGTAGAGAGACGTAAAGATGATAAAGGACGCGTTTTAAAAGATGGAGAACATCAAAGAATAAATGGAACCTATGAGTATAAGTGGAGAGATAAGCGAGGTAAACGACATTCAATTTATGCTAAGTCGCTTGATGAACTAAGGGAAAAAGAGACCGATGTACTTAGAGATGCTTTAGATGGCATCAGAGCAGACAAGAACGATATTACTATTAATGATCTATATGATCGGTGGGTGCAGCTAAAAAAGGGGTTAAAGCATAATACATTTCAGAATTACAAATATATGTATACACAGTTTGTGAAGCAAGATTTTGGCGAGATGCATATAGTAGATTTGAAACGATCCGATGTTAGAGCCTTTTATAACCATTTGGCAGATTCGCAGCATGTTAAGGCAAATACGATTGATAATATACATACAGTACTGCATCAAGTTTTAGACTTAGGTGTCGAAGATGACTATTTACGGTATAATCCTTCTGACAATGCCTTAAAGGAACTAAAGAGGGCTCATAATGATGATTCTGAAAAAAGAAGGGCATTGACTGTACCTGAACAGGAATTATTTGAGCAGTTTCTTAGTAAGAATGGACAATATCACAGATGGTATCCTATATTTATTGTGATGATGTGGACAGGGATGCGTGTTGGAGAAATAGCCGGTTTGCGTTGGAGTGATATTGATTTGGAAGAAGAAACGATTAGCGTAAATCATACACTCGTATATTTTGACAAAGGTGGTTCAGAAAGATGTGGATTTGCTGTTAATACGCCAAAGACAAAAGCCGGGGAGAGAATCATACCTATGTTACCAAACGTTAAGCATGCATTTATAATGGAGAAAGAATACCAAAAGGAATGCGAAATTACTTGTGAAGCTACGGTTGATGGATATACAGATTTTATCTTTATTAATCGATTTGGAGGTGTGCAACACCAAGGAACACTTAACAAGGCATTGAGACGTATTATTAGAGATTGCAATTATGAGGTATTAGATAATGCAAGGGATAAGGAAGTAGTAACGCTACCTCGATTCAGTAATCATTCTCTCCGACACACGTTCACAACGAGAATGTGCGAAGCAGGAGTTAATATCAAGGCTATGCAGGATATATTAGGTCATGCGGATGCGGAGACGACACTTCAAATTTATACCGATGCAACTAAGGATTTGAAGAAGGCTGAAATGATTAACTTTGAGGAATACTTCAAGGCCCAAAAACTTGTTAAATTTAAAATGAATAAGATGGAAGGAGAGAATGAATAATGGAAGAGAGAAATATGTTTGCAGTAATTGTAGATGAAATATCAACAGAGCTAACTTGGTTTACTTTTTCAAAAAAATTAACTGAACTTGACGAAGAAAGTATAAAAGAGATAGTTGAAATGCTCGCAGACAATAATCCTGCATGGAAAGATGTATTATATAATAAGAGAATAGCTATGATATTTGACGCCGAATCTGGCAATAAAATGACTATTAATAGGAAACCATCCAAATATATTATTAATCTATAAATTTTCTTAGGACTAACTTACTACAGAGTTACGACCATACATAAAGAGTAGTTATGAATAGCTGATAGTGAAATGGTAAGAAAAATAGTACATACAAGCACTAAGGAAATGAAGACATATAAAAGGATTTACAGTATCAAGAATGAGTTTCCGACGACGAAGGCGCTGAAGAAGTAAAAATAGTATTTATCAGTGTTTCGGGACAATCAAATCACGTATGCAAATGTTGTAGAATAATATGTCATTGAATTGATTGATTTATAATTCAAAAGGAAATTAGTAGCGATAAAAATAAGAGTTTTACCGGAATAGAGTAGAATACTCCTGAGACAAATCTTGGGAGTGTTTTTTATTTTCGGGGAAAGTGTGAATCTTAAGAGAACTGTTGATATGTTGACAGTAGGAGCACCTGTGCTAGGTTAAGGGCCAGACGGAAGAGATTGATGAATATGATTGAAATGAGAGCCTTCCAAGGTACAACCGATGAGTACAGATACTTGTACAAGTTATTAAATTAGTAACAAATAAATTAGTACAATTAGTATTGACAAATACTAAAATACAAATTACACTATAATTACAAAGAGAAAGGGAAATGGTGAATCAATGAAGAAAGAGATTACTTTTTCACTGGATAATGATATTTATGAGAAGTTTTGTATCGCATTGCACCTTACGAATGAAGATGAGGATGATGCTGTAGAAAATTGTATGCGAACATATATTGCTAAAACCTTTGAAAAAGCATCCCACGAATATAGTCTAAACACGATAAGGAAGCTAAGTATAGATAGTGACAGAGATTTTTACAGAAAGGCAATTCAACGAATTCCGGTTTGGGCATTAAAGCCAAATCAATATAATCATAAGATTATAAGAGCGTTTTTTGAGGCTGAGCAAGCTACCGGAGAAGTTACACTAGAAACAATGGAATTGTTGTGTAGTAAAAAGGA
>JBKEBP010000011.1:0-6790 GCA_047973235.1 Suipraeoptans sp.
CGACTTGTTCGAGAAATCATGAAAGCCTTACTTGTACAAATATAAGGAGGAGAGCAATATGGGAAAGATAGTAATGCCTAAAAATAGTGCTTTGTTAAACGAAATAGAATCAGTACTACAAATATATTATGAGGCAGATGGATGGTTAAGTAATGACATCTATAAGGTAAGATTAAAGGATATGATAGGAGATGACCAGTACTCTTCTTCCTATACAAAGAAAGCGCAAATAACATCTTATTTCGGATTTACTGAGTGGGAAGATATCAACAACACTCAATCTATGAGACGAATCACGGATTCAGGCAAAGAGATGTATATAGCAATAAAATCAGAGGATACTGATAAAATCCAATCAGTTTTAATGAATGCGCTTGAAACTACTAAGTTTGGTAGAAATAATTTCGGGTGTCCCGAAAGCAATTCTGATGTAGAGCCACCGGCACTTTTTATTAGAGCCAGTATGGATCTAGGATATTTAACTTATAAAGAGTTCGCATATCTGTTATGGAAACTTGAAGATATAGGTGGAAATTATACAGACTCATTATCTGAATTAAAGCAATTTAGAAGTAGTGGTAGCCTTACTCTCGGTGAAGAAGCAAATAAATATGTAGATTGTAAACCGATTATGATTTTGGTACGATGGGGATTTTTGGCTGAGAATGGTGACACAACAGGTGGTAAACATATAGTTGTTGCACCTGAAGTGCTTCGTAAGTATGAGTCTCGTCTGAGAAATTTAAAAATATATAATATCGATATGGATTATGATGAACCTATTATAGACAATGATAAAAAGGAAATTATAGATTTTGACAAGATAAAGCGTGTAGGAGGCGGGACAAATACATTATTATATGGTGTTCCTGGTTCTGGTAAGAGTTGGACAATTGAAAAAGAGTATTGTGATGATGAAAGCAGAATGGAACGTCTTTTATTTCATCCAGACTATACATAATCAGATTATATTGGACAGATTCTTCCGAATGTAGCTGATGGTATTGTTAGTTACATGTTTAATGAAGGACCGTTCACTAGTTTGCTGAAAAAAGCATATACTCATCCCGATAAAATGTTCTTCCTTGTAATTGAAGAAATTAATAGAGGTAATGCACCGGCAATATTCGGTGAAGTATTTCAGCTTCTAGATCGTGATGATGATGGAACTAGTGAGTATGGAATTACGAATGTTGATATTGCAAATATTGTGTATGGTAATCCTAATAAAAAGGTTCGTATCCCCTCTAACATGTCAATTGTTGGAACCATGAATACATCGGATCAGAATGTGTTTACTCTTGATACTGCTTTTCAGCGTCGTTGGAACATGCGTATGATAGAAAATACATTTGAAGGACATGATTATGCTACAACTACTATATTGGACACTGATGTTACTTGGCAAAGGTTCTGTGAAGTTATCAATAATGAAATTGTCACCAAAAATATTCGTATGACTTCATCAGAAGATAAGAGACTAGGAGCATATTTTGTTCGAGCTGCTGACTTAGAATATCATGAAGATGCAGACAATAATGACATTTCTGAAAAAGAGCAAATTCAAGCAAGGTTGCTTAATTCTAAATTTGCTGAAAAAGTTCTTAAATATTTATGGGATGATGCTTTTAAATTTTCTCGTGAGGATATTTTCAAAAATACAATTTATAAGAGTCTAGAAGAAGTAGTTAATCACTTTAATTCTAGGAGTTCTGCAAAAGTAACCGGCAATGATCGTCTAGATGTTTTTAAAGAAGAGGTTATTGATGCTTTTCTTACCCAAGAAGTTAGCGATAATAATGTTGAATAGGTGGTGATAATCTATGGAAATAAGTGCTGAATTGCTGAAGAGCAAGTGCCATGTTAATACAAATGAGGAAGGCGATCGTTTTGTGGGTATTAAGGCTGATTCTGAAAATGCGATGGTCTATTTTCCAATGGGTTATCAGTTGCCAGATACAGAACATGAGCGAAGAAGGGATATTTTACACTTGATATCCGTACTTTCAGAATTTACGGATAGAAACGATAAGGTTTTGCATATGAAAAAGTTTGAGGCCCCTCAATCAGTTGATTTTCCAGTTAATGCTTATATGGAAGTAATAAATTATTATCTGGAGCAACGCTCATATTATACTGAAAAAGAACCTATCTATAAGACTAGTGACCGTGGTAACACTGACTGGGCAAAAACTATACGCCAGCAGAAACCTTTGTTGCAAGCAAATAATTCTCCTATTTACTTGAAACAGACTGTAAGAGATTCGACACCTAATGATCGTAATTTGATTACGCAAATACACAAGTATTGTGTGTATGAAAGTTTTCAAAAATTGGGGTGGCTGTTCACTCCGAACCTTCCGCCGAAACCAGATTTTCCAGTTGATATCAAACGATTTCTTATTGAATTAAATGATAAGTTAGCTAAAACGAATAACGATAAGGACAAACGTCTTTTTGCATCAATGATTGCAATGCTCAAATACATCGATGAAGAAACAAACAAACGTCAATTTTATTTTGGGACAGATAGTTTTGAATATGTATGGGAAAAGCTCATAGATAGGATATTTGGAGTTCGTAATAAAAATGCGTATTTTCCAAAGGCGACCTGGCATCTTAAAAAAGGTAAAACAAGAGTATTCGAAGCTCTTAGACCAGATACAATCATGGTTCAGAATAATAAGATTTTTGTGTTAGATGCCAAGTACTACAGATATGGAGTAACAGGAGAACCGCTTCATTTACCAGAAGGTCGGTCAATCCATAAGCAGATAACATATGGTGAGTACATTAGTACTAATGATAATTTTAAAGACGGAAATGGAAATAATCCTATCGTTTATAATGCGTTCTTGATGCCATATAATTCACGAGATAATATTTTTGATTTATCCGGTATATTTGAAAACTGTGGAGAGAGTACTGGTGAGTGGAAAGGTCAAGACAATACTCACGAACACGTTCAAGGAATTTTAGTTGATATTAATTACTTAATGCACCATTATACTGGTAACCACTTAAGAAAAATTATGGCTTTAGCTGAATCTATAGAGAATGCACTATCTGAAAATGGCGGCTATTTGCCAACTAATTCTGATGTTAGTGTATCTGTTAATTTAGCATAAGGAAATAGCTGTAAATAATATAGCTAATGTGATTCAAAATTAGATATTTAAGAAACGAAACACCACTACTTTTATTGGAACTGATTAAATTCCAATAAAAGTAGTGGTGTTTTTATTTTGTCTCCATTTTCTTTACCTTTTTACGGTGGTTACGTTGAGCAGTTGCATTTCTACAGTTAGGACTACAGTATTTTTTTCGTCCATTTGAGGTCTTGACTAAAAAATGATTGTTGCAAGATGGATTAGCACATTCTCGATATATTTCAGAACCAGGTTTCATATAAAATATAGAAAAATATAATGCTGAAAGTAGACTAGATGCCTTCCATGAAGGCTCCATTTTGCTTGCAAGAAAACGGGGTGTAATCCCAGAAAGATTAGAATTTATCTCTTCGTTTAATACAATTTTTGAAACTGTAATAAGAGCAGCTTTCAAATTATCATCAAAATTTTCTATAGATGGATCACTATAAAACTCAATTCCATGTTCAAAAGACACCTTATTAACCACACCGATTTTTTTCATTAGGTGAAAAAGAAAATCAATAGTAGTACGTGCAGCAGATGTTTCATTTGGTGCATTGCGATATAGATAGACAATATCCTTAAATCTAAGGTCATTCATTCCTGGATACCCACTTGTCAATGAACTGCCAGAAATAATATCTTGATATTCTTCGATGTTTAAAGCAAATGTCGGTTTATAGACTAAGTCATTAATTGTATATGTTTCACTTTCAAAGCCTTCTTTAGTGCCATCAATCTCTGGCACTGAGGAGGCTTTTTCTAGTATTTTAGCAAATCCATGATGACAAGTGTAATAAGGTTTCTTCATGGAATTCAATTTAATAGAAACTTGCTCTGATAGAAGTAAATAAAGAGTAAGGTATAGAATCTTCTCGTAGTTTCGTTGTGGCTCTTCGATTTCGCTCATGAGTAGAACAGTGGCTTTGATATGGTTCACAATTTCAATCAACGAATGTAAATTAATTTCCTCATATTCTGCATCACTTACCGGAAACAAAAAACCATTTTCTTCAAAGAAACCTCTTATTGCATTCACTTCGTTTGGCAAAGAGATTAGTTCACTTATTAAATTTTCTTTTTTGACTGACCCCATTGGTGTAGTGCGACAGAGTCCTTTCGATCCACTGAAGGCATAGTGTAATACATTTTCCCTATCAGCTTGTATTTTCAAAGTTTGTTTTATCTCTCTGGGCGAGAGATTGACAACATCAACACCTGTAAAGCACCCATATCCTTTCAGAGAAAAATAATCGTTCCCTAAATTAAAGAAATTTTCAATTTCTGCTGTGGTATTTTCAACTTCTGACATCAATATTTCCTCCTTACAATACTGCAAAATCATATAAATTATCTATATCCGTAATTGATAAGATAAGCACTATTCAATTATATCATATATTAATAATTAAAACAATAATAGCTAAAGCAAATATATGGTCATTAGTAATCGAATAATTCATAAATTTACTTACTATTTGTTACTGGTTACAATTATAACTGAGAGGAATTCCTCTTAAATTAATCAGTCTCAAAGTCCAAGATGCGCATTAGGACGGCGGGATGCATAAGAATTCTAAAAATGGTCATAGCCATTTTAGGATCAAAGATGCACCCACCGTTATTTCGTGTGCCTTTTTTTAAGACAAGCGAGATTTGCGGTCATCTTTCCCACAGATTCTTTTGCATTCCGCCACCCAATACAGGGACGGAAAGGAATGCAAAATGAAGATTCGAGTTTTATATGAGGACCACATCAAAAAAGGTCACAAGAACTACACCACAATTGAAGTTCCAGATGGAGATTACAGCGTTACGTTAGACATCGATTATGAACAGCGTCTTGCTGAGGCAAAGCCTGAAAAGAAAGCCGAGGTGCAGCGTTGTGAGACTTTACAGGAAATGTTCGACCTTATGAACAACAAGGAATACAACCATTGGCGTCGCTACCACAGGAATTTGGGGAATCCAAAAACTCCTTATCGTAAAGATGATCAGGCTGAAGATGAAACTGATGTTATGGACACTTTTGCTGATAACTCTCAAGAAATTGAACGTGCTTATCAGGATGAATATGAAGAGGTCTGCAAATGGATACGCAAGGCTCTAGGTAAAAAGCAGGACTGGGCAGATATGTTCATCGCAGTACGTATTGATGGTATGTCAATTCGTGAGTATGCCAACTCCATCGATGCGGATGAAAACAATATTACGCAGAAATTAAAGCGAGCAACAAAAAAATTAGAAAAAGAATATCCAAATCGTCAGATTTGACCTTTTCCCATGGCTACTAGGTAAGAGGTCAAGGCCTCTCAAAAATTATAAGGAGGTAATTCTGATGAGAGAATTAATACCTAAAGACAAATATGGTGTGTTTGCGGACACCAAGGATACGGCAAGAGTGGATAGTTTGTTCGTGGCAGAGTTTTTTGAAAAACAGCATTTCCATGTACTTCGTGATATTGCAAAAATCACTGACACCAAATCTGGATTGAGTGAAAAATTTACTAAATCCAACTTTGAGCAAACCTATTACAAGGATAGTACTGGCAGAAAATTACCTTGTTATGCCATGACTCGTGACGGTTTTACCATGTTGGTTATGGGATATACAGGGCAGAAAGCAATGAAGTTTAAGGAATTGTACATCAAGCGCTTTAATGAAATGGAACAGTTTATTAAAACCCTTGTTTCTGCTCGTAAGGAGTTCCCTTTGCTAACAGATAACATTAAATTGCTTCATGAAAATCCTAAGCCTTATCACTTCAGTAATGAATGCGACATGATTAATCGCATCGTTACTGGGATGTCTGCAAAGCAATTTAGACTTGCAAATGGTATTGAGAAAGGTAAAAGTATCCGTCCTTACCTTTCAGATGAGCAAATTTTGATGCTTGAAACTTTACAAAAGGTAGATGTTGGTTTGCTCGTAGCGTTTCCTAATTACGAAGACAGAAAACGTCACCTAGAATGGTACAAGCTGAAGATGGAAGAAAACAAAAATTAAGGAGGAGAACCATTATGTTTTATGTGAAAGAAAGATTGAGCGACACTCTGGAGATATCCACCCAAATAACGGATGAGAATGTGTTTTGCCATTGCCCTATGTGTGGTTCTGAGGTGTCAGTAGATATCGCGGAAATCCTAGGTGACGGGGAAAGTGATTTATTTGGTACTGCAGTATATTGTAGCGAATGCAGCCAAAAGACAAGGGTCGGAGGTAGCTATGATGAGTGTAAATAAATTCAATGTTGCGGGCTATCATGACCCAACTCATCATATAGCACTTAGCAATATCACCCGTGAGGAAAAGGCAGCAGCAAAAGCTACCTTTAAACCCCTTATCTATATTTGCTCTCCCTTTAGTGGTGATATTGAAAATAACAATAAGCGAACACGAGAGTTCTGCCGTTTCGCATTAGAAAAAGGGAATATTCCGCTTGCTCCTCATCTTCTAGTCCCACAGTTTATGGATGATAACGAGGAACAGGAACGTGACCTAGCTATTTTCATGGACATTATCCTGATGGGCAAATGCCAAGAGGTCTGGGTTCTAGGTGATGTGATTTCAAGGGGAATGAGTATTGAAATCGAAAAGGCAAAGAAACGCAGACAGCTGGTCAGATACTTTAATAAAG
>JBKEBP010000025.1:0-5847 GCA_047973235.1 Suipraeoptans sp.
AACCTTCTGATATTCATCAATTTTATATATAGATCGAGCTGCATCTACTATTTTAGTTAATGTTTGAGTGTTATCTGTTTGCTCTCCTTCGTGAACCCCATAAGCAAACTCATGTAGGGCCGATAAGATCTTCATGACCAATGGATCCATTCGGTAGTATGATGTACCTTCATCATTAATATCAAAACCTACCAAGTAACTACATAAAGCTTGATCTCTCACTCTTTCTTCGATTACTTCAAGCGCTCTGAATGGTCCCATTATTTGCCCATGTTATTTATTGCATAGAAATAATTTCACTCATTAACTTCTTTAACCTTTTGAATAGTATAACTAAAAAACCTCAATTCAAATACTGTTTATTTTTACAGCAAAATACAGCGTGGGTTTTACTATAAAACCATAACAACATGATTTTCAATGGTGTTTTTCATGCGAAAATTTAAAGATCTGGAGCGTTTAGAATCGAATATTTCCACAGAGAGTATGTTGCAGATCAAGAAGTTCGAAAACCCAAGTCCTGTTAAAAGCAACATCCACCGGATATTGCCGAGCTAAACCGCCGCGTTATCATAACAACTGGAATAGAAACAATGGATTGGTTCGCAGTGCTAAAAAATATCATTCTCCATATGTCGCGATACGAAACTTCAAAGCCGATTAAAATCGGCTTTATCAAAATAAAATTTATTTTATCAATCTTCTCTTTCTTTTTTCTCAAGAGCATCCCGATAACGCTGTTGCTCAACAATGCTCAGATTGGGATCAGACAAAACACTCCGCCCCTTTACAGCAATATCGTAGTCAACTTGAGATTGTGTTTCATACTCTTTGGTCGGTTTAGAATAATCAGGTTGCGATGCAGATGACGGCGCAGAATAACCAGAATATGTTTTACTCCCAGAGCAACCGATATAAGCCAACAGACAGGCAAACAAGAAGAAAAATGTCCATGCGGTGTTGTATCCGTTAAGCGTATATTCACTTCCATACACATCTGAAAACACGGCATGAAATCTGGTGGCATAGACAATCAGGAATGATGAAAGGATAATAGTCCGACTTTTACCAACAGTTAAATTCTTACGCACGAATTTAACTGTTGATACCAGAGTAACCATAAAAAGAGCGATAGCAACACATACCAGCCATATAGGAAACAGCCCGTATTTTTGCGTAATATTCTGCGAAACCGTCACCAATGACAGCACCAAGAAAGCGTTAAGTAGAAACAGTCTGACCGCCATCGATACCTTCACGCTCTTTTGTGTCTTTTTGAGAAAAAGCACCGGTGTAAGTGATGGTATGTTTAACAGAAGCCCCAAGAAAACCACTATTATTAACTGAATCATATATTCCTTCTATTTATGAGTGTGTTGAAGCTCCAGCCTATTTACACTCCACTTCAGGTGCATGTTTATCCCAGAACCAGTAAGCATGCACCATGAAATGTATATGTATATAGCAGCTATCTAACTACAGTATCAAGAATAAGCTCATTGGTTTCAGGATCGTAAACGTTAACTTCATCCTTAATCACAGTCGTATGAATGGTATTGTCACTACCATCGACCTTAGAGATATGAAGATAAGATTTAACAAAGAAGCCAGCATTACCTCCTTGTCTACCTATGGCAGCAAGCTTAGCAGATACTTCGCGAGCTTTGTCATCCGGTACGCCAACTACACACCCACGTAAAGAATCATCTGTAGTGAAGCGGATTCCACGTCGTTCGATTGTTAAACCGCCGTTCATATTACATGAGGGCGCTTCATAGCTATAACCCTTCTTCGTCATGTCATAGCTATCACGTGTAGAAAACCAACTAGTAGAAGTTTCTATAGATTTTTCGCCACTTTCTGTTTTGAGAGCATTTTTGTCTGCCAGTTGCTGACTCAAATTAAAAGTTGAGTAAGACAATATGTTTTTCAGATTTTTATATTGCTCAATTTTTTCTTTTATTTTAGGAAGTTCTTCTTTTTTAATATCTTCTTTGGCAAAGACATCAGTCGTATTGTTCCACTTAGAGCTAAAGAACCCCATTAATTCATCATCGCTGAACTTACGTGGTGCTTGCGCAAAGTAAATGTAATATATATCATTCTGTGAGATGATTTTATATTCAGAATCAGGAATATTCCTCAACACATCATCATCTGCATTAAGTTTCTCTTCATACTTATCACGCCACTCCTTTTGAGATACCGTAGGTTCACTTTTACTACGTGTTAGTCCTTCAAGAGAAAGTTTAATGTCAGTAACAAATTTATCGTTTTCTTTTTTTATATTGTAAGTGAAATTATCTGAAAATGAAATCCCATAGATTTTATCAGATGTGAACTCTATTTTAGCACTACATGATAAATCGTCTTTACCTATGCCAGTTAGCCTTGCATTACTTACTTTAACTTTATCGGTAGTTCCGAATCCTTTTGAAAAATCATCCGCACTATATTTATAGCTAACATCAATCCTTGACGCTCTTCTATTGTCAGAAAGTTGTTCTACAGAGTTATATCTATCAATAAACGGGGAATAGTTTAATGGATTACGATTTAAGAATTCAACACTCCACTCTCTGAAGCTATTTTCTATCTGTGTAATAACATCTGGTCTTTTGCAAATACCATCTGCTTCTTCACTTGTAAGCTCAGAAATACTTTTATTTTCAACAGCTTTCTCACAACCAGTCAGAATAATAGAAAATCCTAGAACCATTACTAATGACTTACGCATAATTATTCCTTTAAATGATACAGCAAATACCTTCAAGTATTTTCTTGATATAAATAATGTCTCGTTTTGACATTAGAAACCGCTAGCTTTCCAACCATTATTGGTTTTAACTAATATCGCAGTAGCTTTCTCAGATTTGTCAATGCCTTTGACCCCAGCTCTCGCAAACGCGTCCTTATCAACCCAGTTTGGGATATCTGACAATTTCCATGTATATGATACCCGTGTTACTTTTTGACCACCAGCGTCGCTGGGTTCTGTCCACTCTTTTATTTCATCCACTGTTCTAGTACCTACGCAAGCCCCATGCTCCTTATCCCAAAATTTCGCTTTAGCACCTTTATCTGTTGATGATAAGGCTGCAACACGGGTAAACCCTTGTTGTTCGAATTCAATATCGATTAGGCCCGATTTTTTAAGTCCTTCCAAGATAGGACTCACATCATATCCTCGAACATTAACTCTCACGAAAACTCCGGGTTCGCTGAAGCTTTCATAAGCATCACTGTTATTTTCTTTTGTATTAAAAGAATAACAAACAGGCTCCTTACTAATTTTGTTATTTATCGTTTTCTCAAAATCTCCCTTATCTCCACAACCGACAAGCAAAATAGCCCCGACGGCCACTAACGATATTTTATGCATTTTATTAACCCTGAATTAATGATTGATAGTGCCATTTCTCAGAACAACCAGACGAACTGGCATATCGGCATTGTTGACGGTAGCGAAGCCACGAACTTCGAAGTTGTTGACTGTTCCAGTGACACTGACTTTCTGACCTTTTTTGTAAGTCAGAACCGTATCATCAAGGCCAGAATAGTAATCAATCCAGACCATACCACCACAATAGCTTGTATCGGCTGTTTTGAATAGCAGGTAATAGTTAGGGGTTGACATGGGCATTCCCGTCATCATATCGCTGGTACTTCTGCCCTTCGTAACCTCGAGAACAGTGGCATTGGTGATAGCGATCCTTTTGCCTGTCCATTTCTTTTCTGCTGCCATTGCGTTTTCTTCATAGTCTTTGCAGACAGCACCAAGACCCGCAACTGAGGAGGCAGGGCCAGAGCTTTGAGTTGAATCTGAAGCGCTAAGTGTTTTACCCACTGCACTGTTCAATGATGACAGTAAAGAGTTAATTGCCCCGTTAACGCTATTCACACCATCGTTAAGCTGTTGGCATCCAGTAAGAAATGCCAACGAGACCACCAGTGGTAAGAAGTTATGTCCTTTCATTTATCCCTCAAGAATTTAGTCAGATTCGCATTCACCCGATCCCGGCGCTCACACCGGTTAATCAGGATTTGTCTTCTAATCAATTGATAGAATTGAATTATTTTTAGTGTTCGTCATATCGTTTAAATCGATCGATAAAAAGCAATTGATAGTCACCATCTATTAAATACATTCAATCGATCGATTTTATCAATTAAAGCACCGATCGATAATCAGAATTCAATCGACATTAGCTATCAATATTAATTTATCGATCTTTATTATCAATTAATTGGCGGCATTGGTAGCTACACATCGCCGCAGTTGACTTGCTTTAGCTAGATGTTCGAGGGATAAGGAATGAAGCAGCACACATGATTTGTTCTGCTGCTTTTATAGGTGGAACAAAACCTGTCTACAGCGATCTGAAGCAGAGGAAAATGTCACAGACTTGACCTAAGCCGACATGGCATAGCTTATACCCCTGCTGCTCGGTGATACCGCACGAGTTTTATCACTTACCGATTTCTGGTTTTACTTAAAAAGTAATATCTTTCATGAAGTTAATATCATAACAGCAGCAGTGGGATGTTCAGGTCAGAGCATTAATGATTTTACGGTTTCTTCACTGATCTGACTGAGTTCAGAAATCAACCTTCTGTAACTACTTACCATTCGCTCCCTGTCCAAATCGCCTTCGCCCTCTGACAGGAAGAAATAACCGTAATCTTTAATATTGATGCTTTCGCCGTTTTCCAGAATAAGCTTTATTCCATTTTTACTTTCTTCTATATCGTTTACGATACCCGTCATAAAGGGGATGTTTTCATTTGATCTAAAGATACTTATTATTTTTATGTTTTTCATTACATGCTTTCCTTATTTTGTTTGTTATGTAATTAAATACCATTTATCACTGTGGAAAATCAAATTTAACACACCATGCGCAGCATGGATTACGTCTTTGTTATTATTCTTTTTGAAAATATATTTATCTTATGAGCTAACGCTCATGTGCTACCGCACGGCTACGCCCAGACACTGATATGAAATGAGATTTAATGTTCAAAGTATTATACTAAAATCGAAAACAGATCCTGTGCCTGCACATATGATCTTACTACCGACATAGAGCATTTTCTTTTAAAGATATATGAAAACTATGTTTTCAGCAGCAGCGCTTCGTGATTGTTTTGAACAATCACATTGCTGGAACAGGGTTCATCCCTGTTGATGATGGATTTATCCATGAAGAATTGCGGCGACAGCCGCTATGATGTAAATGGGAAACAATTTCAACTTAAATAAGATATCAGCAGCGCTTAGTGATTGTGTGAAACAATCACTGTGCTGAGATATAAATTGAAGAGAAGAAACCAATGAAATAAAAAGTAGAACTGTACCCCAAAGTACCACTGCATAGTTGTTCTCAGCTTCGCTAATTGAATAATGAAGAAGAAAAATGCTCTCAGGCCAGCTATAGCTCAAAACCAAGTACCGACATCCGGGAGTTAAAGTCCCGAATCCCGGTACTTAAGTTGATAACCATTCTCAAATAAAAACAATAAAGTGTTATTTATATATATTCTGTAGCACTACAAGTTTTACAAGTAAAAACATCAAGTGTTAGTTATTTTAAAAAAATAAACTTCAAGTATTGACTTGCACACAAAATATAGTATTTACTTAAATGTATAACTAAAAAAATAAAGGAGTAAATACCATGATAGAAAATAATATACAAACTGAAGTAAAGAAATCGAGAAGAGGTCTTCCACGCCATACAAAAAATCCATTTCTTAATGATACAAGTCTGCATACAAAATCTGGCGTCAGACGTAGTACTACAGGAAAGGCTCGATTAGCATTAGTTAATGAGAGTACGGGAGAAC
>JBKEBP010000063.1:0-3113 GCA_047973235.1 Suipraeoptans sp.
TATGCAGCAAATCAAAGTGCCAAGGTGGTTAAAATTGAAATGCTTATTGATGATTATGGATTAAAGAATCCGATTGAAATAAAGAAAAATGTGCTTATAACAACGGCTTCTAAAGATGATGTAACGCTCCCATATAAGGGAAAGAATGATACAGCAAAAATCACATTACAAACAGATTTAAGTACGGATGATAAGGCGCTGATAACTATATCAAGTTTCGGAAAACTGTCACTTGAAGACATTATCATAGATGGTAATGGGGATAAAACTATAGCTACACAATCTCTAATCAGTAATAAAGAAGGCATATTGGAAATATATGATGGTACAAAAATAGTGAACTACCATGGCGGCGAATCAACTATCTATAATAATGGTATTTTGAATATGTTTGGAGGCTCCATTACCGACAATACATCTGCAATTAGTTCAGAAGCCGGAGGTATATATCAATCAGGAACTATGAGTGTTCAGGGTAAAGTTGTAATTAAGGACAATAAATCAGGAAGCAATGTGAATAATGTCTACTTACCAAAGACATCTATTGAAGAGCCTTATGCTAAATATATAAGTATACCAGCTGAGTTATTATCCGGCAGTGAAATAGGTATTATGACAGACACATCTCCAAATGATTCGGATAGAGGTAGAGAGAATACTGTTATTGCAATACCCGGTGACGGAGTAGGAAACATGGAGAAGTTCTTCTTTCATGATCAGTTAGAAAGAAACGCAGATGCATATGACATAGTTAATGATAATAGACCGAATACAGCAAAAAATCTTGTATTACAGGACTATATAGATGGTATGGAATTCGAATTTATTAAGGTAAATGAGAATAACCAATCATTGCAAGGTGCAAGATTTAAGCTTTATCGGTGCACAAGCGCGAGAAACGACCATGTACATGATTATATGGCAGGAGAGAATACATGTTGGTATGACTATAAAATGACTACAAGTAATTCTGATGGTCTTGTAGATTTTAGAAAGTTATCAAATGGTGAGTACATGCTCAGCGAGGTGAATGCACCCGAGGGATACAGTGTACCAATGGGACAATGGCATATCCTGATAGACAATAGTATAGAATCACATATTACTATTACAGCTCATGGAATAAAAGGAACTGATGCAGAAGGGTATTCCTACGGCGTACCACCGGCATTTGCAGTTAACACAGAAGATGAGGTTGAGTTATCACTTCCAAATTACAAGGAGTTTAGATTACCATTTAGCGGAAATATAGGAATATATATTTTCCTAATTGTAGGGGCATTACTTATATTAATAGCTACATCCAGAATTCTAATATCATTTAAAAAATGATGTTTTGAATATAAATACATACAAATTAAAATAAGAAGGGATAATTAAACGTATGAAAAAGAACAGATTACTAAAAAGAATAAGTGCTATGATTGCATCAGCAGCTCTAATAGCAGGGCTAGTTGTAACATCAGCATCAGCATCGGGCCTACCGGATGCAACACAGAAAGGCAGTATTACAGTACATAAGTTGGCGACTATGGGTGAGTCTACTACAAACCATGATGGAACACAACTTTCAGAGGCTGAGACGACGCTGCTGGGTTCGCCTCTTAAAGGTGCGACTTTTGCACTGTATAAAGTTGTTGATGACAGTATAATTGATGATACTTCGGATCCGGATGAGTTAGTGGCACTTAATGACGAGAATCTGATTGAATTAGTAAGCGAACAGGTTACACCTGACAATGGTATAATCTTTTGGGAAAATTTAGAAATCGGATATTATGTTCTCGTGGAAACAGATGCACCATCAGGTTACGCGAAGTCAGCATCTGCCATCATTACATTGCCATTTGGATTCAATCCTGACCCAAGCAATGATGATGCAACGACAGCGTATAACTATGATGTGCATGTATATCCTAAGAATGTAAATGATAATGATTTGATTAAGGTAGTTACCAGCACTCAAGATGCGTATGTTGTTGGAGAGGCAGTTACATGGGAGATTAAAGCTAAGATTGATATTGCTAATGGCTTGTATGATGATACACCATTATATGGTGAGTTATCATTGACAGATCCTTTAGATGAGAGATTAACATATACTGCAGGAACAGCAAATGTAAGTTTGACGGGTGGTTCAAATCCGGAGAGCCTTATACCGGATACTCATTATACAGAAGTTATTTCATTAGATAATGACAACAATGCACAAACGGTAGTTTGGGAATTGACACAAGCAGGACTTGAGCTGGCACAGGAAAGAGGCTCAACAGGTATAACCGTTGAAATCTCAACAATTATTAATGATAGAGCACAAGGTGGATTAACAGGTTCTATTACAAATACAGCAGAAGCTTATATTAAATACTTAAGTGGAGATGAAACAGATATAGAGATAGATCCTGATGAGAAACCGGAAATACTACTAGGTGGAGTTATTATAGACAAAACAAATCGTGATGAAACGGAAAAACTTGCAAATGCTAAGTTTAAGATTGCAGCTTCAAAGAGTAATGCACAGAATAACATTTTTATTAAAGATTTGGCAGGTGAGGATATTGAAGTAACAACAGATGATAACGGATATGCACATTTTGTTGATTTTTCAGGGGTATCTCCTGCGGTTAATTGGGAAATTGAAAATACGTTTTACTTAGTTGAAACACAGGCACCGGCTGGATATATTAAGAAACAGTCAGCAGTCGAGGTGGTTATGTCTGCTAATGGAGATGCAGTGAATTTAAAGGTAGTAACAGTATTAAATCAAAAACCAACTGATCCGGCAATACCGGGAGAAGAAAAACCGACATTTCAGTTGCCGGTAACAGGTGGTATAGGTACAGTGTTAATTATAGTAATAGGTCTTACGCTTATTGTAGGGGCATTATTGGTAATAATAAAAAATCGCAGGAAACACGCATAGGTAGGAGATTTTATTGAAATATAAGAAGGGGAAGATAGGCACAGTTTTTGTATATACCATACTATTGCTAGGGGCTGTCGGGAAATAGGGCAGATTCCAAAATAGGGAGATGATAACTCGAAAACGAGTTATCATCTCCCTAAAACTTTATAAAAAGAGAAAAAAAGTGGCTAATTTCAACCACTTTTTC
>JBKEBP010000116.1:0-8271 GCA_047973235.1 Suipraeoptans sp.
GAAAAAGTGGTTGAAATTAGCCACTTTTTTTCTCTTTTTATAAAGTTTTAGGGAGATGATAACTCGTTTTCGAGTTATCATCTCCCTATTTTGGAATCTGCCCTATTTCCCGACAGCCCCAGGATTTCACTGTAATTAATGTAACAGAGGAACCGTTACCTAGTTTTGATTTTAAGATTCTGTTTTTACAACATTTCACTGTTTTTGACTATATTTGCACCAGATATAATATTACATATAAGAAAATGATTATTTCGAAATTAAGTCCATTCAATGTTATGGAAAATATACCTGTTTGTGTTAAAGATGCAGATTTGATTGTATCTGTAAGTAAAGAAACGGAAGAAACAATACCTGAATATATTAAGAAAGATGTATCAACTTTGGTCTTTCCAAATTATGCAGATGCAGACTATTTCGACAAATATTCACCGGATAGACGATATGATAGAATTACAAAAATAGCAGTAATTTCTAATCATATTCCGGAAGAACTTATAGCACTGCGAGATATAAAAAAGGAGTGGGAAATTGATTTAATAGGTGAGTCTTTCAAACCACAACTTGTAACTGCTGAGTTACTTCTCGAATATGATCTGGTAATAACTATAGGAAAGACCGTTCAGTTTTGTATGGCATTAGGCATACCTGTATATGTTTATGATTACTTCGGAGGACCGGGATACATTAATCAAGATAATTTCGAAAAAGCAGACAAGTATAATTTTTCGGGTCGAGGATATTACAAGAGTGATGTTAGTGATCTTATTGAAAATATTGAATCAGAATATAGTAGTGCAGTAGAGAAATTACCATGGCTCAACACACAAGCCAATAAGTACTTTAATTTTCAAACTAATTTCGATAAAATGCTTGATACAGTTTTATTAGGCGAAACTGTATCTAAAACAGCAAATATATATGAAGGTGGACTAAAGGATAACATTGAATTCTATAGTTCATTAATTGCACCCCGATTTGTGAATCATGAGCTTTTAGTTTCACAAATTTATTGGACGGATGACAATGCATTTAGTGAACAAAATTCGGAAAAATGGGAAATAAGAAGTTCATACACTATTACTAAAGAAATTAGTGTTCCGTGTAATGCTTCAGAAATCCGTTTTGATCCAAGTTTTTATCAGTGCAAAAGCAGAATTATTAATATTGAGTCTCCTTTTGAATATAGTTGCAAGGCAGTTAATAGTGTATGGAAAAAGGATGGCTGGGATATATTTATATCTGATGATCCACAGTATAATATTAGATTTAGTGGAATATCGGAGAAAGTGCTAAATTATAAAATTAAAATTACATATTGCTGTGATAATTTGGACAATTCGATTTTTGAAGAACTATACAATGAGATGAGAACAGAAATAAATGATCTTCATAGCAAAGTTAATTTTTTGCAAAATGCAACAATACCACAAAAAATTAAAAGAAAAATCAAAGGGCATAGCAACTAGGATACTGAATAGTTTATGGGAATTCAACTGGAATTATGTGATTATTTTTGATATAATGCAGATTAACAGCAAATTATTCAATAATATCATGGGGGCAACATATGAGAAGACTAGAAAAAGGTTTGGCACTATTAATAATATTTGTACTACTTTGCAGTACGAGCTTAAGTGCTTTTGCAACGGACAATGTGACTCATCTACAAGAGGAAAATCAAGTTGAGCAGGAATCGGAGCAGGAGGCGACCCCGGAATTGGGGATTGTTGAAGCGCCGGAGGAAGTTGAAGCGTCGGAGGAAGTTGAAGCAAACTCAACAGACGCCACTTCTGATTTAGATGAGGAACACATCGCAGAACTTCAAGAGGAAATAGAGGAACTAATTGAAGATAATGCAATTGTAGAGAATCAGCTTATTGTTGTAACAAAAGACACAGAGGTAGTAGAGGAAGTCATCGAGGAAAACGAAGATGATACACTTATTGACACCTTAGATACTGATGAGGAGCAGCTAGTAGTTGTAGAAACAACTGATGATTTAGCGACTAAAATGGCAGAGTACGAAGCCAATCCTGAAGTCGAATATGTTCAGCCAAACTATTTATATACAATCAATGATAATGATATAGAGGATCTGGAAGAAAGTTATAATGCATTAGCTTCTGTAAATGATAGTAATGCATCAAATCAATGGTATTTAGATACAATAAAGGCATACAGCGCATGGGATTATTCCAAAACAAATAAAGCAATTAAGGTTGCTATTATTGATTCCGGTGTGCAGATTAACCACCCGGATTTAGCAGCAAATATTAATACTAGCAAATCATATGATTTCGTTAACAAAACAAAACTATCCGGAGATTTATATGGTCATGGAACTCATGTTGCAGGAATAGTAGGTGCTGTTGCAAATAATGGTATAGGAATTGCAGGAGTATCTTATAATGCAGAGCTTTTGTGCTATAGAGTTACTTATAATTACAATAACGAAGAAACTACGACTACAAGCTTACTTGTTAGCGCTATTAATCAAGCTGTACAAGATGGAGCGAAGGTCATAAATCTTAGCTTGGGCGGACCAAAAAGTGACATTGCGACTCAAAGTGCAGTAACAGCAGCAAAAAATGCTAATGTAATTGTAATATGTGCAGCAGGTAATTATGGTAATTTAACACCGGTTTATCCATCCGACTATCCCGAAACTATATCTGTAGTAGCAACGAATCAGGCAAATGCCAGAGCGTCATTTAGTAGTTATAATTCGAATAAGGATATAGCGGCGCCGGGAGTTAGCATTTATAGTACATATTTAAATAGTGGATATTCAAATTCAAATGGTACTTCAATGGCAGCACCAATTGTTTCCGGCATAGTTGCGATGATGCTTACGGTAAATCCCAACTTAACATTTAATCAGATTTATAATATTATTACATCGACGGCTACAGATTTAGGAGAAAGCGGTAAAGATGATTATTTTGGATATGGACTGATAAATGCGCAAGCAGCAGTTGTACAAGCGCGTAATACGTCAGGGGTAATAGAGGCGACCGGAATAACGATAACTTCCGGCAACAAAACTATTGCAAAGGGCGAAAGTTTTCAGATAAGTACATCGATTTCACCTTCTACGAGTACACAGAAAACCATTACTTTCACAAGTAGTAATACTAGTGTTGCTACAGTGAGCAATGAAGGCGTGGTAAAGGGAGTTAAAGATGGGACGGCAACTATTACAGCCAGAACAAGCAATGGTAAAACAGCAACATGTACAATTACTGTAAAGTCTTCGGTGTTGATATGCACACGTTCAGGCACACAATATAAACTCTCAATAGAAAACAGTTCTTTATTTACAGGTAAGACGGTAAACGTAGCAGTATGGAGTGCTACAGGAGGTCAAAACGATCTGAAATGGTTCACAATGACAAAATCGGGAAGTACATATCAAACAACGATTAGTTTATCAACGTTTAAATCTCTTGGGACATTTAAGGCGCACTTATATGCAAATGATGGCGGATCCAATACATTTATTACGAGTGAAACATTTACAGTTAACAGACCTACAATAAATACACCTGCTGTAACATCAACAAATGCAAACGGATATACGATAACGGTTACGCCAAATACTGAATCCGGACTCATCCAGAAGGTGATGATACCGGTATGGTGCGCTAGTAATCAAAGTGATATATACTGGTATACAGCTTCCAAAAATTCTGCCGGAAAATATATTGTAAATGTTGATGTGAAAAATCATAAGTATAATTTAGGCTCATATAAGGCAGATTGTTATATTACCGATATTACAGGAACGCAGTACTTTGGCGGAAGTAGGGTAACTAAGGCCATGACTAGTACTCCGGGAACCTTATCAATTGCAGAAACAGGAAGTGGAAGCGGCTTTAAGGTAACACTATCCGGTGCCAGTATACCGGGGGGGAATTAAGAAGGTAATGATACCGATTTGGAGCAATACAAACGGACAAGATGACATCATATGGTATGAAGCTACTAAAAGTGGAAGCAATTATGTATGCAACGTATCTCTAAAAAGCCATAAGTCACTAGGTGCTTATAGTATACATGCTTATGCATATAATGCTGCAAATAATATGCAGTTCTTAACCAGCACAAAATTTACAACCAAAACACCCGGAGCAACAACTGTTAGTGCAAGCAGTGTAAATGCTTCGTCCGGAACGTTTAAATTAACCGTATCGGGTGTAACAAATACTGCTGCATTATCTGAAGTTAAGATACCGGTATGGTGTGCAAGTAATCAAAGTGATATTGTTTGGTATACGGCTATTAAACAAAGCAATGGAACATATGCAATAACAGTTAATACAAAGAATCACAAATACAATGAAGGTACATATCAGGCTCATGTATATATGATTGACATCACGAGGACATTATCATATAAAACAAAGACTTCTGTTATTTTGAAGAGTAGTGTTGGAAGTATAACTGCAGTTGATACAACCAAAAAAGAAACTAATTTCAGAATTTCTGCAAATAGTTTAGTTCCTGCAGCAGGAACTAACTCAGTTCATGTGGCTGTGTGGAGTACAGCCGGTGGACAAGATGATATTAAATGGTATACTATGACAAAATCAGGAAACAATTATATTTGTAATGTTCCTATTAGCAATCACAAGACATTGGGTAAATATAATGCACATGTGTATATACAAAAAACAACAGGAACAATGCAGTATGTTGGTGCAACCACATTTAATGTAACTTTAGCTTCAGCAATAAAGTAAAACAAAATAATAACATAAAATCCACCGGACTTATAGTATAGTCCGGTGGATTTTATGTTATACTAAGGGTTGAGTTGTGGAGGGATGAAAATGACCAATTCATTAGGTAATGAAAAAATAGGCGAACTTATGATTAAATTCAGTATACCCGCAATAATAAGTATGCTGGTTTCATCTTTATATAACATAGTTGATCAAATATTCATAGGCCAAGGCGTTGGAGTATTGGGAAATGCCGCAACTAATGTTGCCTTTCCGATAAATACGTTTTGTGTAGCATTAGCACTATTGTTTGGAATAGGAGGAGCATCTAACTTCAACATTAGTATGGGAGCCAAAGAGTACGAAAAGGCACGGGGATATTTGGGAAATGCACTTTCAATGCTGGTAATATCCGGTGCATGTTTATCAATAGTGGTTCTTACATTTTTAAGACCTTTACTGCATATGTTTGGCGCAACTGAATTGGTAATGCCATATGCACTTGATTATACAGGCATAACAGCATTTGGAATTCCGTTTTTGATGCTTTCGATAGGATCAGGTCATTTAATAAGAGCAGATGGCAGCCCGAAACTTTCCATGATATGTACACTTATAGGAGCGATTATAAATACAATCCTAGATCCGTTATTCATCTTTGGCTTTGGGTGGGGAATAAAGGGAGCGGCAGTAGCTACAGTAATAGGCCAAGTGATTTCAGGCTTGTTGGCGATATGGTATTTTAGCTTCAAAGCAAATATAGATGTTCAAAAAAAACATTTTAAACCGGTCAAGAAAGCTATTAGAGAAATGGCTGGGTTAGGACTTGCATCAAGCATAAACCAAGTAGCGATGGCTGCTGTTCAAATAGTTATGAATAATACACTGAGACACTATGGGGCGATTTCAAACTATGGTGCAGAAATACCATTAGCAGTAGCAGGTATTATTTCAAAGGTAAACATGGTGTTTATGTCAATCTGTGTAGGTATCAGCCAAGGTTGTCAGCCGATTTGGGGATTCAATTATGGAGCAAAAAACTATGAGCGAGTAATCAACACATACAAAAGAGCGGCATTTATATGTATTATCGTAGGAGTGATATTTTTTGCGCTATTCCAGCTATTTCCACATCAGGTTGTAAGTATATTTGGAGATGGAAGTGACGAATATTTCAAATTTGCTGAAAGATATTTGAGAATATTTATGTTCTTTACATTCTTAAATGCAATTCAACCAATGTCTTCCGGATTCTTTACATCGATAGGAAAAGCTAAGTTGGGAGCGGTAGTCTCGTTAACAAGACAAGGGTTATTCTTAATACCACTAATATTAATATTCCCCATATTCTTTGGTGTAGATGGAATATTATACGCAGGTCCAATTGCAGATGCAGTATCTGCAGCAATAGCAATACTTTTTGCAAAAAAAGAGATAAGGAGGATGAACAAACTAAATGTCAGTGCTTAAAAAAGATTTGTCTGTGGGAGTTTTAATTAAACAGATTAACAACATTTACGAAAAGGAATTCAACCAACTCTTAAGAACGATAGGGATAACATCATCACAATGTGGTGTCTTGGATTACCTATTTTATACGGAACTTGAAGAAGTAAATCAAAAAGATATCGAGAAAGCCTTAAGCCTTCAAAATCCAACAGTTACCGGATTGCTAAAAAGACTAGATGAGAAAGGCTATATATTATCAATACCAAGTGATAAAGACAAAAGATGTAAAAATATTTTTCTTACCGAGAAAGCCTATGATGTAAGAAAAGTAATAGAAGCCAGCAGAAAAAATATAGATAAAAGAATGATGTTAGGTATGACATTAAAAGAAAAAAATGCTATAAAAAAAGCACTAAAACGAGTTTTGTATAACGTATCATAACTTACACGATAGAAAAATAGATGTTCTCCAAATAGGAATGCGTGCATTTCGAAGGGAGGACATCTATTTTTGTATAGAACCGGGAATGTTTTATACTTGCAAAGCAAGAAATAGTATGATATCATACAAATGATAATGAATATCAAAATCAACAAAAGGAGATGTTATGTCGCAAACATCAATCTATGAAATGCTTTCAAACGAAGATGCACATGAATCGGTAAGTTCCAAGATTGTTTTGCAATGTGCACCATTTCTAAAAGGTCTAAAAGTATCTGCAATCATCAATGTAAATCAAGGTGAATGTAAGGTGTTAAGAAGTATTATATCCGATACGGACATTAGTTTCTACAAGTTAAGTTCAAGTGAAGATAAGTGTCTTTTATTTCTATATAGGCGAAAAGAATTTACAGCTTATCTTGAGAGCAGCGAAGTGAGAGAGTTTATACAGCCATATGGTTATGAGCTAAAATCTTTTGGAACTATACTGTTTCGATTACGTGAAAGAGTTAGTGACTTTAAACAAAAGAGAATGGGATTTCCTCATGAGATTGGAATCTTTCTGGATTATCCTATCGAAGATGTTAAGGGGTATATAGAGGACAAAGGCAAAAATAGTCTACTTACAGGCTACTGGCAAGTATATCATAATCCTGAAAAGGCAAAGGCAACATTTAATAAATATAATCAGGCTAGGAAAAAAGCGGTACAAGAGTATCTTAATGGTAAGGCATTAAAAGAAATAACATGTTAAGCGACGTAATGACAAATAGGAGGAGAACATCATGGCAGTTTCAGTAGTATATTGGAGTGCAACAGGAAATACACAGGCAATGGCAGAAGCTATAGCAGAGGGAATTAAAGAAGCAGGAAAAGAAGTAGCTACACTTACCGTAGATGAAGCAAATGTTGATGCGATAGTTTCAGAAAAGGCTTTTGCACTTGGATGCCCGGCAATGGGTGACGAAGTATTAGAAGAAGGTGAAATGGAACCGTTTGTTGAAGCACTTGAAGGTAAGGTGTCAGGGAAAAATATACTCTTATTTGGCTCATATGACTGGGGTGATGGAGAGTGGATGAGACAGTGGGTAGAACGTATGCAAAAGGCGGGTGCAAATATTGTTACAGGTGAAGGCGTTATGGCAAATAACGACCCTGACGATGATGAATCCAGTGCATGCAAAGCAGCAGGAAAAGCGTTGGCGGCTCTTGCATAACATATGAGGTGACTATTTATGAGTGTAGTAATCATTGGTGGTAATGAGCGAATGGAACATCAATACAAAGAAATATGTAGGAAACATAAGTATAAAGCAAAAGTTTTTACTCGTATGTCGGGAAATCTTAAAACACAGATTGGTCAGCCGGACTTGATAGTGTTATTCACTTCAACCGTAGCACATAAGATGGTTCATTGTGCGCTTAAAGAAGCACAGAGATATGATATTCCTGTAGAGAGAACTCATAGTGCAAGCGCAAGTGCTCTCGATACGTTACTTGAGAATGTAAAAACAGCATAAGTATTTATAGAAGAAAGGGGCTATCGGGAAATAACCGATTTTGACCTCAAAAATTGAAAATTAGCAAAACCCTGAATAAATCGTGTTTTATCACATGTCGATTTAGTTCAGGGTTTTGTTTTTATGACTTTTT
>JBKEBP010000006.1:0-2294 GCA_047973235.1 Suipraeoptans sp.
TTCGACTTTGTGTACAGGTTTCTTTTCTCTTCTTGCCATAATAATAGGCCTCCTATGATTTTATTTTATCATAGAAGACCTTATTATTCTTAATTTACAGAAATTCTTTCACAGACTCAAATAGAAATGCTCAATTTGTCAAAGTTAAGCTTGCCCCATGCTTTTTCATCGATTTCAGGAGACAAATCATCTATCCAACCTTCAACTGTTTCATTATATAAAGTGTCTTTTCTTTCTGAGATAATAGACTGTTTTTTTGCTTCAGTTGCATCTTCATCAAAAAGACTTGTCACTTTTCCTACGAAAAGGCCTGTATCCGTTTCAATAACATCTGTCACTTCACCTTCTTTTAGCACATCTGCTGCAGCTACAAGTTCCTCATTCGGTGATGTTGACTCTGAATCGAATGTAACTGTATTTGCTTCAAGGCCTTCTTCTGTAGCATATTCCGAAAAATCCTTTGCATTTGCTGCACCGGCTTGAAAGTCACTTGCTTGTGTTTTTAATGCTTCCTTTTCATCATCGGTAAGCTCTGTCTGATTTCCCTCATCATCTGTTGTCGTAAACGAAAGCATCACATAGTCCATACTCTTTTGAGCTGCATCGTCATCTGAAACTTCAGTATCAGCTGTATCACCGATTGCTGTATACATCTTATTCTGAAGTGTAATAAGTGTTAATACTTCTTCAATAACATCTTGACTTGCATCTACTTTTTCTTCAACATTATCATCATTCTCATCCAAAAAGGTCTTTGCCGCTTCTGTTATTGCCGCTTTTTCCTCATCTGTTATTTCAACACCATATTCTTCCATATGTTCTTTTGACACTACCATCTGCTCGAGTTGCGTAATAACAGATTCTTTTACATACTCTTGATAAGTCTGTCCTTCAGACATTTCCGTTGTCCACATATCTTCGCCAAGGTAAGCTGCATAATAGGTTTCCCATTGTGCCTGTGTATACCTAAGATAAAAGTTGGCTACATCCGCAGTGACTTTTGAGTCTCCCATTTTTATTATTGTTGTATCTGAATCCACCCCCGTACATCCTGTTACAACTGATAGCATAAGTGCTGCAACCAGTAATAATGTTACTACCTTTGTTTTCATTAACCATATCCTCCTAATATTTCACATTTTTACATTATATCTTGTTTTCATTCTTCAATCAATCTTTTTATATCATTTACTATTTTTTTCACAATTTCCAGTGGTATTTCGTCTTGTTTCTTTCTATTTAAGCACTCATATATAAAAACAGGATTTTCACCGGATTTTATAGTAATGTCTCCTTTATACAAATCAATAAATTCTTGTATTTTAGAAGTGTTTACCGGCGCATCCTTGACCATTGTAAAGGAAAATGTACTTTGCTTTTGTTCAATTGCACTAATGTAAGCGTCATGAGCTCTCGCTTTAACCATAGCAACATCAAGAAGCGTTTGAACTTTTACCGGAACATCTCCAAATCTATCAATTAATTCTTCCAGCATATCGTCCATATCGCTTTCACTTTCTATTGCAGCAATTCGTTTATATACGTCCAACTTCCATGAAACATTTGAAATATACTTATCCGGAATATATCCATCCACATTAATATCGATGGTAGTCGTAAATGCTTCGCCCTTTGATTCGCCCTTTAAATGGCGAACAGCTTCATTAAGCATCTTACAATACAAATCATATCCAACGGCTTCCATATGGCCATGCTGACTTGCCCCCAAGAGATTACCCGCTCCTCGAATTTCAAGGTCGCGCATCGCTATTTTAAAGCCACTACCCAAGTCTGTGAATTCTCTAATCGCACTTAGACGCTTTTCAGCCACCTCTTTGAGCAATTTGTTTCTCTGGTAAAACAAAAAGGCATATGCCATACGATTAGATCTTCCAACTCGGCCTCTAAGCTGGTATAGCTGGGAAAGTCCGAATCTATCCGAATCTTGGATGATTATTGTATTTACGTTAGGAATGTCGAGACCCGTTTCGATAATTGTTGTAGAAACAAGTACATCTATATCATCATTAATGAAATCCAGCATGATATCCTCGAGCTTACTTTCTCTCATTTGTCCATGTGCATAAGCTACATTTAAATCGGGAACTAGTTTTTGTATCTTCAGAGTGACTTCTGCAATGTCCTCTACCCTATTATAAACATAGTAAACTTGACCACCTCTTGCACATTCCCGGTCTATTGCTTCACGTATCATTTCGGAGTGCTGTTCCATAATATATGTTTGAATCGGCATTCTCTCATCAGGTGCTTCTTCAAGCACACTCATATCTCGT
>JBKEBP010000047.1:0-11650 GCA_047973235.1 Suipraeoptans sp.
TCTCCTCAACAGTTTAAACTCCTAAGCTTAAGTTACAGCTTATTAGATGAACTCAATAAAAATTTTGTTGTCATTCCCGCACAGGCGCAAAACATGGAAGAAAAAAGTGCAACGCGTATCCGTCAAGCTGCTAACTACGTTAATAAAAACTATGGAAACCATATAACATTATCTGATATGGCTAATGAATTGTTTATATCTCCTCAGCATTGCTCACGTTTCTTTAAACAGTGTTTTAATATGAGTTTTTTAGAATACTTAAATTATATTAGACTTACGCATGCTCTAGACCAAATAAAATACACCGATGAATCCATTACGCAGATTGCTTTTCAAAACGGATTCCCCAATTTAAGCTCTTTTAATAGAGTATTCAAACAACACTTACATACGACACCTAATGAATACAGAAAAAAGGAAGCAGGGTCTAATCACGAAACAAGCGGCGATAACATCACTACGGTTTCTGCACCTCCTATTCCTATAGAAAACTTAAAACAATTTGAGCAACGCTTAAGCTTGACATCAAACTCCAAGGAAACAACAAAATATGTTGAAGACATTAAATTTATTAACAATAGTACAACCAAAGGCTCATTTTCAAGTGATAACATTCTAAATCTAGGACTTTTATCTGACTGCCTTATGCATAATTACTATATACAGATTTCTGATTTACAAACAACATTGCATTTCAAATATGTAAGATTTCACGGTGTACTTGATGATAACGTAATATCAAAAATTCCGACCACCGGGAGGTATAACTATCAATACATAGACATGATTTTTGATCATTTTTTGGAAATAGACCTTGTGCCATTTATAGAAATTGGAAACATTCCACAACGTCTATCATTTTCACTTAGCGATATAGAGACTTATGTTGACTCAGAAGACCCTAAAAGTACGAATTCTAACTCGTATAACGTTGACTACAACAAATTCAGACACTTGCTGAAACATTGTATATATCGATATGGCATGGACACCGTTGAATCCTGGCATTTTGAAATATGGATGGATTTCGAGAGATATTCCTTTTTAGATGATATGAATATAAATCAAGTTCTAGATAGTTATATTGAACATTATCTAGAATGTCATGCCTTCATTAAAGCTATACTTCCAAATGCACATATAGGAGGTCCGGGATTTAATACAGTATCTCCATTTTCGACATTAAATGAGTTTTTTAAAAAAGCATCTTTGAGGAATCTCGAAATGGATTTTATTACAGCATACTTATACCCTTACAAGTTGAAGCGTGAGGGTATAAGTAAGGACCAAGTTGAAGAAAATGTTATTGTAGGCGATGAAAACACCATTCTTAATCGCCTTACATATGTTCGTGATTCAGTATCACACTCTTCATATAGTAAGAAACCTATATTCATACCGGAATACCACTTCTCAGTTTCACCGAGAAATCACATGAATGATACTTGTTTTCAAGCCTGTTTCATTCTAAAAAACTTAGTTGAATCCAATGAAAGTGTTCGTGGTATAGGATATTATAAAGCCCTTGACATGTCTACGAACTATTCAGATAGCATTGCACCTGTATTTGGTGGCCCGGGCTTTATAACAAAGGATAATATTAAAAAGCCCTCTTACTATGCATATTCATTTCTAAATAGCGTTAACCATGAGTTGGTGGAGAAAGGTAAGGGTTATGTCCTTACTCGCATCAGCGGAAACAAGTACCGCCTATTACTCTATTACTACCTGCATCCGGATACAGATTTCTTGTTACAACCAAAGAACTATCCGGCGCGATATTTTACCGAGAAAATAAGTCCTGATGCCGTTAACAAAAAAGTGAATGTAAGGATAGACAATATGGCTAATTCCGAATACGTTATAAAACATCGCTTCGTAAATCCCAAAAATGGCAGTGTCCTTAACGAATGGGTTATGCTTAACTCATCAACCTATCTTTCAAGAAATGATATATCTTATTTGAGAAATATCTGTGTACCACATCAAACTATAGAAGTTAGAAACTGTGATGAAAACCACCTGACTTTCAATGCCACACTTATGCCACATGAAATTAGACTTATAGAAATTACTCCCTTTGTGGAAAATTAGAAAGGGGCTATCGTAAAATACGTTCATAGACTTCCTACGATACTAGATATGGGAATCGCGATTTACGCGATTCCCATATCTAGTATATACATAAAAAGAAAAATATATTTTACGATAGCCCCTTCTCACTATTTCAATATCTTATAATAATTGTCTTTTTTTGGTATGGGCTCCGGAAACCCATTTGCCGGATATCCTAGAATACATGAACCTACACCAATATATTCTCCATCAATCCCCACTTCATCAAGGAGTTCTCTACCCAAGTCCGTTTCAAAGGTTTCTCTAATTCTATTAATCCATCGTGATCCAAGCCCCATAGCATATGCAGCATTAAACATATTTCCTAAACATAGACTTCCATCTAATACAGCATCACTCGCATTCTTATCCGCTACTACAAGGATAATTGTTGGAGCACCATAAAACACATCAAAGCCTTCAGGGGCGCCAGCTATTTCAGCATTTAGCTTACATAGTCTAGCTATCCAATCCTTATTCTGAATAGCTATAAAAACTGCCGACTGCTTATTCCCGCCGGATGGTGCATTCATTCCGGCTTCCAATACTTCTAACAATTCCTCATCTTTGATTTGGTTACTTTTGTACTCTCTTACACTTCTTCTGTTTTTAATGTCTTCTACGGTTGTTCTCATGCAATTCCTCCTTATCATTTTACCGGTTGCAATACATCCCAATGCTCTGCCAGCATACCATTTTGTATTCTGTAAATGTCAACAACTCTGCATTTAGTATTACCTTTAGTATCAATATTCTTCAAATATACTACCACCATATCATCTTCAGCAATCAACTTTTCTATTCTAAGTTTAAAATCCGGATCACTAATAAACTTCTCTCTAAAGCCATCCATCAGACCTTGTCTACCTTGCAAGACGCCGGGATTGTGCTGGATATAATCCTCTGCTACATATTTTTTTGCAGATTCAATGTCATGATTATTGAAAAACTCTTGATAGAAACTTATTATTAATTCTTTATTCGTCATTTTACACCTCTGCTAAGATATAGGGATATATTTGTCTACTCTAATAATAAGTATACATATATATCCCTAATTGTTAAGAACAATATTTACAAAAGTGTATAATTATATTCAATCGATCTCATCAAATCCTGACTCTAAAAACTTATCTACCGGTAGAAGTGCCGTACCAACTGCCGCGCCAAATTCTCCCAAATCACTAATATCAATGTAACCGGATTCATCCGATTCGTTACCACACAATTCATTGAGTTTGTTGGAGATATTGCTCTTATACTGCTCTAAATAAGGACTCATGCTGCCACCAATTACTATCTTCCATCCAAATATACAGTAAAGATTATATAGCAAAGTGCATAATACATCTAAATACTCATCCCAGAGCTTTTTAATCTTTGGTTCTTCTATTCTTTCAAAGAAATTTGATATGTCTTTAACCCCACCTCTTTCACATAGAGCTTGCATAATGCAATAATCAGATATTTTTTTGCTATCCGTAACGCTGCTAAGAACCTTACCAAACTCACCATTTTCATTGTCAAAGTCTATTATCTCGTTCTTATAAACCATTGCACCTGCAACATATGAACCTAGTGATACAAATACAAAATTATCCCTATCATTAAGATTCCATATTTGAGCTATTGCTGCCATTTTAGCACTACTGTGTATCTTCACATGGTAGTTAAATGATTCGTGTATCATACCCATGTCCAAGTGGCTAATGTGTTCCTGTTTATTCTTTCCTGTGTTTCCATTAGAGGGTTGAAGTGAAATACCTATCCCTAAAAGTTTACTATCATCTATTTTATTTGACAGAATAAACTCATCGAGTATTTCACTTACCTTTCCCCAGTATTCCTTTGATTCCTGAATTCCGTATGGATACCTCTCCTGATGTAATACATTAGCTCCTAAATCTACCAAAACCAACCTTATCTCATGTGAAGAGATTTCGATACCAATAGAATATTTCAAATCATATACCGGTGTCATAGATATTGGTTTTCTACCACCTGTAGATCCTAATACCTCACCCTTAGAAATCAGTCCACGATCCATAAGTTCCTTCAATAAAAGTGTTATTGTGGGTGGACTAATCTCAAGCTTGACTGCCAGTTCATGCTTAGTCATACCACCTTCTCTAAATAGTGTATTTAATACTCTTTTTCTATTATTAATGCGTACATCGCTGTTTTTTGTAGTTTCCATATAATCCCTCCGAATAACGGTAGATTAACATTTTAACATAGTTTTGTCAAACAGTTTACTAATTGTGGCATCTAAATGGTTTTCTACCTTGATTCTCTCTTTAGATCTAGCCATTCAACCTCATCTTTAGTAAGTTTGACATCTAATGCTCCAAGACTTGATTCAATCTCTTCTTTATTAGCAGCGCCTATAATCGGGAAGACATCCATCTCTCCACAAAGTATAAAAGCTAACGCTATCTGAGGTATTGAGGCATTCTTTTCTTTGGCCAATATTTCTGCCCTTTCAAGTCGCTGGAAATTAGTCTCTCCACAATATGCCTTAACACAAACAGGATCAATCTCCTCACGTCTGTTTTCCCATTGTTCTCTTGTTATTCTTCCTGAGAATAACCCTCTTGCCATACTTGAGTATGCAAGTACCGGCATTTTGTTATCTACGTACCACTGTCTTGAACTTTCATTTTCCGGTCCACTAATTGTAAGACATCCCGGTGCCCATGGATCTTCATATTGTTGTGCCAGACTATAATTAGGACTAGATACTATTAGAGATGGCATATTATTTGCCTTAGCGTAATTATTAGCCAATTCAATTCTATCAACACTCCAATTTGATACACCATATCCTAATATCTTGCCTGCCTTGTAGTACTTATAAAAGGTATCCATAATATCATCCACAGGTTTACTCTCATCATCTCTATGCATCATATATAAATCTATGTAGTCTGTGTTCATCTTAACTAATGCATCATTTAAATCTGATTCTAAATCAAATGTATTAACTCTTGTTCTCCATGGTGATGGATGGCACGCTTTACTTATTAAGAAGATGTCATCTCTATTTCCTCTACTCTTAAAGTACTTCCCAAGAGCAACTTCAGTAGTACCTCTTCCATATCCCATTGCAGTATCAAAAACATTAACTCCCATAGAAAGAGCATCATCTAAACGTTTGAAGTCGTCTTGTAAATCCTCTTTATCTACTATTGACATAGTACCTACTATAAATCTACTTACTTTCTTTTCAATGTTGCCAAAATTTGAATAATTCATGTTTTTCTCCTTCTTGTTATTGTTTAACCTGTTATCTTATGTGTTGATTATTTCATATAAATTCTACTGTGTCAATCTTTTTATTATAGTTTTGGTAAATATATTTCTAAAAGTATTGACATATCTATTTCTTTTATGTATTCTATACTTATAAACAATACAAAATAGGAGGATACAAAATGAAACCAGCATTTAAGCAATTACTACAAATTGGTATTATAGTTCGTGATGTTGATGCAGCAGTTAAAAACTTTGAAGAAGATTTCGGAATGGGGCCTTGGGAAGTTTCTTATATGAGTAACGAAGGACACTGCTCTGACTTAACTATCGACGGCAAGCCTTTTGACGGCAAAGTATCTAAAATGGCATTCTTAAAGAGATACGGAATGGAATTTGAACTTATCGAACCCATCGGCGACACACCTTACAAGCATTGGCTTGACGAGCACGGTCCCGGAATCCATCATATTGCAGTTGTTACTGAAGATGATTACGATGCAGTACTTGATAAGTATCGTGAGCGCAAAGGAAAAGAACCTTGGATTCGTGGTCAGGGAATGAATAACCTTATGGATTTCTCATACCTCGATTATCGCGACGAACTGGGGCTAATCGTTGAATGTTATCGAAACATAGCTCCCGGAAGACCGGCTATTGACTATTAGTACACTCTAATTAAAAAGAATCCCGAATTCGGGATTCTTTTTTCAAGTTATTATTCAATTATAATTATAGATTTTCCCACACTCCATCTTTTTCATTACTCTTTAGGCAAGCGTGTATAAACTTAACACCATTTACTCCATCATCAATTGATGGAAAGTCATAATCATATTTAGTTAATTTCTCATTATTCTTAACTTTAATAACTGCATCAATCCATGTTCTGAATATATTAGCAAACGCTGCGTACAACCCTTCAGGATGTCCTGATGGTAAACGATTAATCCGGGCTGATCTTTCCGATACATATGCCATTCCTCTATTAAGTATCTGCTGCGGCTTACCCTTTTCAGTGAATTTAAGTATATCCGGATTCTCCTGCTCCCATTCAATTGCGCCCTTAGTACCAAATATTCGTACTATTAACCCATTCATATGGCCAACACATACTTGAGACGAACAATATACACCATGCGCTCCATTATCAAACTCCACAAGAATATTAGCATTTAAATCCAATGGCTGACCAAAATAATCGAGTTTAGCTGCAACTCTTTTGACGTGTAATCCGGTAATATATGATACCGTATGCTCAATATGGGTGCCTATATCACCAACACAATTAGAGCCTCCTGCTTCCTTAGGGTCCTTTCTCCATACGGAGAGCTTATTCATCGTCTGCTCTTCAGCACCAATATCATCAATCAACCATTCCTGCAGATATTCTGCATTAACATTGATAATCTCACCTATCTTACCTGCTTGGACAATTTCTCTTGCTTCTTTAACCATATTGTTTCCTGAATATGAGTAGTTTACAGCGAAAAGTAAATTCTTCTCCTTAGCAAGAGTTCTTAATTCCTCAGCTTGCTCTATTGTAAAACATAATGGTTTCTCACATAGCACGTGTATGTCGCATTTAAGAAATGCTTTAGCAGCACCATAGTGTGTTGCATTTGGTGTAACAATAGTAACGAAATCAATGCCGTCATCTCTGTCCGCTTCTGATTTGGCCATTTCTTCAAATGAAGAATACACACGATTCTCGTCTAAGTCATAAAACTCTTTGCATTCTTGATTTTTAGCATCATCAGTGCTAAAACATCCAGCTGTTAACTTCGCACGACCATCAAAATCAATTGCAATTCTATGCACGTTGCCGATAAACGAGCTTAGGCTCCCACCAACCATTCCATATTTAATTGTCTTATTCATTTTATTCACCTCTAATTTGTGATTGCATCATCAAACTTCACATCTGAAGGTGCAAAATCCACTTTCTTTACAAAAGCACATGCCTCAGTTGCTCCATATACTCTTTCCATACCTGAATCTTCCCATTCGACTGACAATGGGCCTTGATAATTATAAGCATTCAGCACTCTAATTATCTCTTCGAAATTAACATCTCCGTGACCTAGTGATCTGAAATTCCATCCTCTTCTCATATCCCCAAAATCAATATGCGATCCCAGAAGACCACTTCTCCCATCTAGAGTTACTGCTGCATCCTTCATATGTACATGATACACCTTATTTATGAAATCGTTCAAGAACAATTCCGGCTTAATTCCTTGCCATAACAGATGACTGGGATCAAAATTCAAGCCGAATTCATTTCTATCTTCAAATTTTTTAAGAAGTCTCTGTGTTGAGTAGTAATCAAAAGCAATTTCTCCGGGATGAACCTCAAGGGCAAATACTACATCATTTTCCTTAAATACATCTAAGATAGGAATCCACAAGTCATATACTTCTTGAAATCCCTTTTCTACCATATCTTCAGTGGTTTGCGGAAATGAATATAGGTACTTCCAAATTGGCGATCCTACGAATCCGGTAATTATTCCAACACCCAAATTCTTGGCAGCTATAGCACATTTCTTCATAGTTTCAATACCCCAAGCTCTTATACCATCTGCATCATCCGCTAAAGAAGTCGGCGCAAAATTATTAAGTCTCGGGTCATTATAATCTCCGACACATTGACCGATAATATGAGCCGCAAGAGCTTTGCATTCGAGGTTATACTTCTTCAAAAGTTCTTTTACGTATTTAACATATTCCATATCACTTGCCGCCTTATATGGGTCTATATGGTTACCCCAACATGCAAGTTCGAGTCCGTCATAACCCATTTCCTTGGCCTTTTTGCACATGGCTTCTAATTCCATATCTGCCCATTGGCACGTTGTCAATGTTACTAATCTTCCTTTGCTCATTTCTTTGCCTCCTTTTCATCTGTCTCTTATGTAATAAGATTACAATAAAGAGTAGGCCATGTCAATCTTTATTTTATACTTTTGATAATTACTTTAGCAAAAGTATTGACTTTCATTTCGCTTTACGATATTCTTATCTTAAAGACAATAATAATTTAAAGCAGGAGGTCACAAAAATGAAGATAAGCTTTAGCACAGATTTGATTGACTTAAACAATCAATCACCTAATAGAAACAAACGCGAAAGCAAGTATTACTGGGATGAGTTATATACATTGATACAAGCTGCAGGTTTTGACAGCATTGATTTTCCATATCAACCCAAGTGGGATTTCGGAGGAAGATCGGGAATTCCTCTCACACTTAGATCCATCACGACTAAATTTGAGAGTGTAAGTAACTATGTAGATTATTTAAAAGCTGTGGGTATAAATAGTATTAGCAATATTCACTTTGACCCAACACTTTTTTGCAATGGAAATATAGATATGTATTTCGGAGCATTCAACCACTATATATCTGAACTTCTTTCCTTTGCCAAAGAAGCTGAAACTAAAACTATATCCATTTCTGTCACACCAACTTATAATGCTGTTTCAACGCTAAAGAAGCCTGACCAATCTATGGAAAACTTACATCATGAATTTTTAGAAAGAACTAAGGAGACAATTACAGCTGTTGCAAAGGAAGCAAACTCTCTTGGTATAAAGATTTGTCTTAGAAATGAATATTGGGGGCTTCTTAAAGGAGATGCCATTACAGAATTCTTCTCAACTATGACAGAAAATGTATATTTAGACGTTGATACTGCTCATTTATATGTTGCAGGCATAGATGTTCATGAATTTATTAATAAACATTTAGATTCAATTGGTGTTATCCACTTCACGGACACCTCCTTTATCGACAATGTCAACACCTACATGCAAGCCTTACCGGAATTTCCTGCAAATAACGCAACCAAGGTCTTTAAGGATATTGGAACAGGCTCAATTGATTTTAATAAGATTTATAAACTATTGGCAAAAGAGGGCTACGAAAATACAATAGTGTTTAGTTGTAGAAACTCGTATGATGCCAGTCGTTCTTTACTTAGAACTCGTTACCATATTGACAGAAGCATAATACAAGCATAAGGGAGGTAAGTATGTCAAATATTAAACTATCGCACATGTGCCATTTTAAAACGATACCTTATAAGGAAATAAACAATTTCAGAGATTTCTACTATGAAGATAAAAGTAATATAACTTACTTTCAAGACTGGGATCGTATCCTTCGTTATCATAAAACAACCGGATATGATGGAATAGAACTGGCGCCATGGGATTTAACGGAAATATTAGGTTTATTTGGAACTCCGGATGCATTTACTGAATTTGCAGCAGAACGCGGTCTAAAAGTAAGTGGTATGTTCCACGGATGTGACGATTCTCATATAGCGGAGAAATACGACGAAGTTGTAGATGCAGGTAAGGCTGCTGTCGATACTCTAATTAGCTTAGGCTCTAAACATCTTAATGTTTGCCCCGGAAATAATTATTATGGTGTTGGTCCACTTAATAATGACCAACTCAAAAATATCGCTAAAGCGTTAGATGGAATCGGCGAATATGCCGTAGCAAACGGAGTACAGATAGGTATACATAATGAATTCTTTTGTGATGTAAACAAGGAAAATCACAGACAACTAATAGATCTGACTAATCCTAACTATGTTTTCTATTGCTTAGATACTGCCCAAATAGCACTTTTAGGTGACGATTTACTTGATTTCTACGATACCTATGCCTCACGTATCTGCACATTCCACCTTAAAGATACTGCAACAATAGCTGTACCTAATGAAGTACGTCACGATAAAGATGTTGAAATTCGAGATGATGGTTTCCGTTGGTTTTGGGAACCGGGAGAAGGCGTCTTAGATTTAGAGGGATTATGGAAGTTGGTTAAAAAGCATAATTTCAAAGGATGGTGTAGTATCGAAGACGATGGAACGCCTGATTGTTTGGCTTCAATGGCGTTATCTTCATATTATGTCAAAGAAGTTTTAGGAAAAATATATAAATAATTAAAGGAGTACTCTCTATGAATAAAAAAGTGAATATAGGTATTATAGGATGTGGAACTATTAGTAATACTTACTTAAAAAACTTAACTGAGCATTTCGACAATCTAACTGTTATAGCATGTGCGGATATGTTCATTGAAAAGGCAAAAGAAACGCAAGAATCCTTTAACATACCTACTTCGTGTACCGTAGATGAAATTCTAGCTAATCCGGAAGTTGAACTTATTGTAAATCTCACTATTCCGGCTGCTCATTACTCTATAAATATGCAAGCTTTGAAATCCGGAAAGCACGTTTACTGCGAAAAGCCACTAGCATTATCACTCACCGATGCCTTAGAACTGACCAATTATGCTTCCACTCATTCTTTAAAGATTGGAAGTGCGCCGGATACCTTCCTTGGAGCCGGTATACAGACTTGTATAAGCTTGATTGAAGAAGGGTGCATTGGAACACCTACGGGATTTACAGCTAATATGGTATCTCCGGGGCACGAACTCTGGCATCCCGCACCTGAGTTTTATTACAAAGAAGGTGCCGGTCCTATGTTAGATATGGGACCATATTACTTAACTGCTTTGGTAGCTATTCTAGGTCCGATTAGTCAACTCTCATGCTTTTCAAAGACTTCTCGTAATGAGAGAATAACACGAAGCAGAAATATTAGTGTAGAAGTACCTACACACTATGCAGGAATAATGAAGATGCAAAACGGAGCAATAGGTAATGTCAATATGAGTTTCGATGTATGGAATTCCGACCTCCCTCTTCTCGAAATATACGGTACCAAGGGCTCCATCAAAGTGCCTGATCCTAACTTATTCAATGGTAAAGTTACTCTTTTCGATGGAGAGAAAATGGCAAATATCGTAGAAGATGTTGATGGTACACCTTTTGATCGAATTGTAAAGATGCACACCTGCTCTGATGAGTGTTCATCAGAAATATCACATTTATTCCCTTCTAGCGAGGATGAGCGACTTAATATGCGTGGTATGGGTGTAGCCGATATGGCACAGTCAATTATAGATAACCGCTCAAGCAGGATATCAGCTGATGTATCATGCCACATAGTTGAAGCACTTTGTTCTTTCGATATTGCGTCCAAAAACAAAGAAGTATACACAATGACTACAACTTGTGAACGTCCCGACCCTATGCCGACCGGTTTGAAACTCTGGGAAGTAAAGTAAATCCAACTATAAAAGGGGCTGTCGGGAAATAGGGCAGATTCCAAAATAGGGAGATGATAACTCGAAAACGAGTTATCATCTCCCTAAAACTTTATAAAAAGAGAAAAAAAGTGGCTAATTTCAACCACTTT
>JBKEBP010000131.1:0-13599 GCA_047973235.1 Suipraeoptans sp.
GAAAAAAAGTCATAAAAACAAAACCCTGAACTAAATCGACATGTGATAAAACACGATTTATTCAGGGTTTTGCTAATTTTCAATTTTTGAGGTCAAAATCGGTTATTTCCCGATAGCCCCCTTTTTCTTAACAAAAGGAAGACAAACTACAAACAATTTTGTCATTGATTTTTATATGCGATGAGGCTATAATAGGCAAGTAGCATAAAAAAGAATGTTGGAAAACAAATGCAGAATAATAATTGGCAAGTTATTACTCAAATTAGAGTATTCTTGCTTTTTTAGTATATTCAGTCTCAAATTGGCAATTTCTGATTTTATAGTGTATACTATCTATGTGTGTAAAGACAGCTGGGGATAGCTAATATCTATTACATCTTATGTGTAACTTAAATAAAAATAAATGAAACCCCGTGATTTTTAAATTGTAATGAGGAATACTAATGACAATAAGAGAGCAGTTAGAGCTAAGAGAAATAGAATACTTAAGCCCCTACGCTACTTTGAGTAAAGATTCAAAAGGAAGAAAAAGAGAAGAGGTCGAATGTGATATCCGACCTGTTTTTCAGCGCGATAGAGACCGTATACTTCATTGTAAGTCATTTAGAAGAATGAAGCAGAAAACTCAAGTTTTTCTATTACCCAAAGGTGATCATTACAGGACAAGACTAACGCATACTTTGGAAGTTTCACAAAATGCAAGAACAATTGCTAAGGCACTTAGATTAAATGAAGACTTAGTTGAGGCAATAGCACTAGGGCATGATTTAGGACACACGCCATTTGGACATGCAGGCGAGAGAGCCTTAAATAAAGTTACATCAAATGGATTTTCACATAATGAGCAAAGTGTAAGAGTTGTTGAAAAAATAGAAAAGCATGGTGAAGGACTGAATCTTACTGAAGAAGTAATTGACGGAATCTTGAATCATAAGTCATCTAAAATGCCAAATACATTAGAAGGACAAATTGTAAGACTTTCTGATAAAATTGCTTATATTAATCATGATATAGATGATGCTATTCGTGGTGAAATACTTGAGGAAAAAGATATTCCTATTAATTTTGCAAATGTGCTGGGCCATTCGACAAAAGTACGTTTGGACACGATGATACATGATGTTATTACTAATAGCATGGATAGAAATAAAATTTCTATGTCAGAAGCAGTTTATGAAGCGACAATGGGACTTAGAGTATTCATGTTTGAAAATGTTTATTTGAACAAAAAGGCAAAATCAGAAGAGGATAAAGCAGTTGCTTTAATGGAGAGATTGTTTGAATACTATATGAACCATGTTGATATTTTACCGGATAAGTATAAAGAAATGATTGTAAACGGTGAGAGCAAAGAGCAAGTTGTTTGTGATTATGTAGCCGGAATGACAGATAATTTTGCTGTAAAGATGTTTGAAGAGTTTTTTATTCCAAAAGCATGGAAGATTTAAGATAAAGAGGAGTATACATGTATTATCCTGAAGAAATAATTGAAGAAGTCAGATCCAGAAATGATATAGTGGATGTTATTTCCGGTTATGTAAAACTTCAAAAAAAGGGAAGTACCTATTTTGGATTATGTCCCTTTCATAATGAAAAAACACCATCATTTTCCGTGAGTCCGGGTAATCAGATGTATTACTGCTTCGGATGTGGTGTTGGAGGTACCGTCTATACGTTCATCATGGAGTATGAAAACTATAGCTTTCCTGAGGCCGTCCAGGTGTTAGCCGACAGAGTTGGCATTGAGTTACCGGAAGGATCAAGAAGCGATGAAGAAAAGAAACGTGATAATAAGAAATTAACATTACTTGAGATTAATAAAGAAGCGGCAAAGTTCTTTTATGCAAATATTAAAGAAGAAAAAAGCTCATTAGCATATACTTACCTCAAAAATAGAGGGTTAAGTGATGATATAATTAAGCAGTTTGGACTGGGGTATGCTCCAAAGGGTGGACGAGAGTTATATCAGTATTTACGAGGCAGAGGTTATAATGATGAAATACTTATGGAGTCGGGGTTATTTAGTTCAGACGAAAAGAATGGTGCTTTTTGTAAGTTCTGGAATCGAGTAATGTTTCCTATTATGGATGCAAACAGCAGAGTGATAGGATTCGGCGGCAGGGTAATGGGTCAAGGTGAGCCAAAGTATTTGAATTCTCCGGAAACACCAATTTTTGACAAGAGCCGCAATTTATATGGACTAAATATTGCCAGAAAATCTCGGAAACCATATTTCCTCATATGTGAAGGGTACATGGATGTTATTTCTCTTCATAAAGCAGGATTAACGAATGCGGTTGCTTCTCTTGGAACGGCATTCACATCGGGACACGCATCCTTGATAAGAAGATATGTAGACCAGGTGTATTTGACATATGATAGTGATGAAGCAGGTACTAGGGCAGCACTTCGAGCACTTCCGATTTTAAAAGAGGCAGGAGTAAGTGCAAAAATAATTCGAATGGAGCCATACAAGGATCCGGATGAGCTAATAGCTAAAGAAGGTGAAGAAGGCTTTCTTAGAAGAGTAGAAGAAGCAAGAAATTCTTTCCTTTTTAGTTTAGAAATTTTAGAACGTGATTATGACATGAATTCACCTGAAGGCAAAACAAAATTTATGAATGAAGTTGCAAATCGTCTTACACAGTTTGATGAGGAAATAGAGCGCAACAATTATATAGAGGCAACAGCAAAGGCGTATAATGTAAAATTTGATGATTTGCGCAAGTTAGTGTCAAAGGCAGCAATAAGAGCAGGGCAAGCAAAGCCGGCAAAAAGAGCAGAAAGAACATCAAACTTTAAAAGAAGTAAGGAGGAAGGTGTAGTAACAGCTCAAAAAGCATTATTAACATGGATGGCAGGTGATATTACATTATACGAAAGTATAATGAAATATATAAATAAGGAAGATTTTACAAATGAAATTTATAGACTTGTTATTGATTTAATGGAAAAGCAATATATTGAAGGGACAATTAACCCGGCACAGATAATAAACCACTTTACAGATGAGCATGATCATAAAGAGGTTGCGGGTTTATTTCATACTAACATTGGAGAGTTTGATACTTCCGGTGAAAAGGAAAAGGCTATAATAGAAACTATTATTAAGGTTAAAAGCAATTCGCTTGAAATTAGAACGAAAGATCTTGACCCTACGGATATGAAGGGACTTCAGCAATTAATGGAAGATAAAAAGATGTTGCAAAAGATGAACACAATACACATTAATACTAGTATATAAAAGAGGAGACGTGGGATAATGGATGAAAATATGATGGTAAAATTTGAGGAAAAACTCAAAGAGCTAATTGCACTTGGTAAAAAAAAGAAAAGTATATTAGAGGTTCAGGAAATCAACGATTATTTTGTTGATATTGAACTGGAAAGCGAACAAATGGAGGTTGTCTACGAACAACTTGAGAAGAATGGTATTGATGTTCTAAGAATCAGCTCAGATGAAGATGACGTAGATGACGAAGATATTGTTATAAATGAAGAAGATGAACTTGAAGTGGAAAAAATAGATTTATCAGTACCTGATGGAATCAGTATTGAGGATCCTGTTAGAATGTACTTGAAAGAAATTGGAAAAGTACCGCTTTTAACGGCAGATGAAGAAGTTGAACTTGCAAAGAAAATGGCAGAGGGCGATGAGAATGCAAAGAAAAGACTTGCTGAGGCCAATCTTAGGCTAGTTGTAAGTATTGCTAAGCGCTATGTAGGTAGAGGCATGTTGTTCCTTGATTTGATTCAAGAGGGCAATTTGGGTCTGATTAAAGCAGTAGAGAAATTCGATTACCACAAGGGTTTTAAATTTAGTACATATGCAACATGGTGGATTAGACAGGCAATTACAAGAGCAATTGCAGATCAGGCCAGAACGATACGTATACCTGTTCACATGGTTGAAACTATAAACAAACTAATAAGAGTATCACGACAATTACTTCAGGAGTTAGGTCGTGAACCTACACCGGAAGAGATAGCTAAAGAACTTGATATGCCGGTTGAACGTGTACGTGAAATACTTAAAATTTCTCAGGAACCTGTTTCATTGGAAACACCTATAGGTGAAGAAGAAGATTCTCATTTAGGTGATTTTATTCAAGATGATAACGTACCTGTTCCTGCTGAAGCAGCGGCACAGACACTTTTAAAAGAACAATTAGATGAAGTACTCGACACTCTTACTGAAAGAGAGCAAAAGGTTCTAAGACTAAGGTTCGGAATGAATGATGGCAGAGCAAGAACACTTGAAGAAGTAGGTAAGGAGTTTGATGTTACAAGAGAACGTATCAGACAGATAGAAGCTAAGGCGCTTAGAAAACTTCGTCATCCTAGTAGAAGCAGAAAACTAAGAGATTATTTAGACTAATTAATATTAATGTAAACAAGTAAAAGGGGCTGTCGGACAGTCCCTTTACTACTATATAGGAATGGAAAATTATATGGAATTATCAAAACGCTTGCAAATGGTCGTGGATATGGTTGATAAAGGATCTAATGTTGCAGACATAGGAACTGATCATGGGTATGTGCCCATTTATTTAAAGTTAAATAATATTGCAAATAATATTATAGCGATGGATGTTGGGAAAGGACCATTATCACATGCAAGTTCTAATATTAAATGTCATCGTCTTGAAGAATATATAGAAACAAGACTTTCAGATGGACTTGCAGCTATCAATCCCTATGAAGTAGATACTGTACTTATTGGAGGTATGGGTGGAGAGTTAACAATTAAAATATTAACTGAAGGTGAGAAAGTCGTTAAATCTCTTAGGTCTCTTATTTTACAACCACAGTCGGAAATATGGAAAGTTAGGAAATTCATTAATGAAAATGACATGACTATCATAAAGGAAAATATGGTACTTGAAGAAGGCCATTTCTATCCGGTTATAAAAGTGGGAAAAGGAAAAGAATCAGAATATACAAACGCGGAACTTTATTTTGGAAGATGTTTGTTAAAGGATAGGAACAAAATCTTATATGATTTCATAATCAGAGAAAAGTTATTAAAGAATAAGATACTTACGAGTGTTTTAGATAAAAAGACAAGCAATAGTCAACTCAGAGTTAATGAATTAAAAAGCGAATTGGAAATAATTGAGGATGCTTTATCATATTATAAATAGGAGTGAAAAATGAACTGTCAAGAAATTATAAAAATTATTGAAGCAAATTATGATAAAAATTACGCACTTGATTGGGACAATGTCGGATTGTTAGTTGGTAGGTCTGATAGAGAAGTTAGAACAATATATATTGCATTAGATGCAACGGAGGATGTAATTAATCATGCGATAGCTGAAAAGGCTGATTTTCTAATTACGCATCATCCAATGATATTTAATAGTATTAAAACGGTAACTGATGAAGATTTTATAGGAAATAAAATAATAAGACTTATAGAAAATAATATATCATATTATGCTATGCATACGAACTATGATGTAGTAGGTATGGCAGATTTAGCCGGAGAGATTTTGGGTCTTGAAGAGTCAAAGCCATTAGAAATAACCAGTGAGGATGCAACAAAAGGAATAGGGAAGGTTGCAGATTTACAGAAGCCATTATTTTTGGGAGAATATGCAAAGCTTGTAAAAAAGCAGTTTAATCTTGACAACGTAAGAATATTCGGGAATCTTAATACTAAGATTGTAAGAGTGGCAATTTCCCCAGGTTCGGGAAACGGTATGACGGATGAGGCGATTAGAGAAGGTGCAAATCTTCTAATAACCGGCGATATTAGTCATCACCAGGGAATAGATAGTGTAGACAGAGGACTAAATATTATAGATGCCGGACATTATGGATTAGAACATATCTTTATCAAGGACATAGAAGAATTTTTGTCAAAAAATATAAAAGGTGTTAATATAAAATTGGAACCTATCAATCATCCTTTTAAAGTTATATAGGAGGACGTTATGTATAAAGTCGAAATAGAAGGCACTATTAAAGAATACAAAGAAGAAACTACATTTTTAGAAATCGCAAAGGAATATCAGGATAAATATGAGGATGACATCCTACTTGTTACTGTAGATAATAAGCTGCAAGAGCTCCACAAGACACTCAAGAAGGACTGTAGCCTACAGTTCGAAACGGCAAGGGGCTCAGCAGGTAGAAAAACATACCAAAGAAGTATGTGCCTAATGATGGTAAAATCAATATATGATGTCAGTTCTCAGAAGGATATTACGGTACGTGTACTTTATTCAATAAGTAAAGGGCTATACTGTATATTAGAAGGTGGTAATAAACCGGACCAAGTGTTTCTGGATAAGGTAGAATCACGGATGAGAGAAATGGTAGAAATGGATATGCCAATTACTAAAAGAAGTGTCCACACTGATGATGCAATTACTATTTTTCACAAATACGGAATGTATGATAAGGAAGAGCTGTTCAAATATAGACGTGTATCCAGAGTAAACTTATATAGTATGAACGAATTTGAGGACTACAATTATGGATATATGGTACCTTCAGCCGGATACTTAAAGTATTTTAAGCTTTATCCATACGATGATGGTTTTGTTTTACAATTGCCAACTGTTAATGATACTAAAACAGTACCGGAATTTGAACCACAGAAAAAGCTGTTTTTGGTTCAAAAGGAATCAACCAATTGGGGAGATATGCAGGGTATTAAAACTGTAGGTGCTCTTAATGACAAGATTACACATGGAGATGTAGAAGAACTGGTTTTAGTACAGGAAGCACTACAAGAGAAGAAAGTATCAGAAATAGCTGAAACTATTTTTTCAAAACCTGATGTAAAATTTGTATTGATAGCAGGTCCCTCGTCTTCCGGAAAAACAACATTCTCACATAGACTGAGTATTCAGCTTAAAGCTAATGGAATGATACCACATCCTATTGCGGTAGATAATTACTTTGTTGAAAGAGAGTTGACGCCTAGAGATGAAAAAGGTGAGTATGACTTTGAATGTATTGATGCTGTTGATGTAGAGCTTTTTAATAAGCATATGCAAGAACTTCTTAGTGGAAAAGAGGTAATAATTCCTAATTTTGATTTTATTACCGGTAAGAAAACATATACCGGAGAACCACTTAAGCTGGGTAAACATGACATTTTGGTGATTGAGGGAATTCATTGTCTTAATCCTAAAATGACACATTCTTTAAGCGATTTGAATAAATTCAAGATATATATTAGCGCGTTGACGCAACTAAATATTGATGAGCACAATAGAATTCCAACAACGGATGGAAGATTAATAAGGCGAATAGTAAGAGACGCGAGAACTCGAGGTGCTGATGCAAAGAAAACAATAGGTATGTGGGAATCTGTTAGAAGAGGAGAAGAGGAGAATATATTTCCATATCAAGAGGAAGCTGATGTTATGTTTAATTCAGCATTGATTTATGAATTGGCTGTTTTAAAACCATATGTTGAAGCTAAACTTTTTTCTATTGATAAGAATGCAAAAGAGTATCAGGAAGCTAAGAGACTATTAAAGTTTCTGGACTATTTCCTTGTTATCGGTAGTGAGTATATACCGGGCAATTCAATTCTTCGTGAATTTGTAGGTGGAGGCGTTTTTAAAGTGTAAAAGCTGTTGTTGTGAAATAGGACAGATTCCAAAATAGGGAGATATAACTCGTTTCCGAGTTATATCTCCCTAAACTTATTTACGAATATCCTATTTACTTTTTACTTCACGCCACAATTCGTTATATAACACATCGTTTTCATCACCTAAAAATTGGAATGTTTCACAATTGGTCAATTCTGCATCTGATGGAAAGGCGATGGTTGAATTTTTAATATCTTCATCCTTGATAAGTGCACGAGCCGCCTCGTTAGGAGTAGAATAGGTAATATAATCAAAATTCATAAGTGCTATATCCGCTCTACAAAGGAAGTTTATGAATTTCTCGGCATTTTCTTTATTTTCGGCATTCTTAGGAATTACCCAAGAGTCAATCCATACATTAGAACCTTCCTTTGGAATAACGTATTCAAGGTCTGAGTTCTCTTCTTGAGTATATATAGCTTCACCTGAGTATATTACACCTAAAGCTGCTTCATTACCTATCATTTTGTCTCGGACTTGATCTATTACATAGGCTTGCACTAAGGGTTTTTGTTTAATTAATAGATTTTTAGCTTCATTTAGCTCGTCTCTGTCAGTAGAGTTGAGTGAGTAACCAAGGTACTTAAGTGTAATTCCAAATGCATCTCTAACAGAATCCTGCATAAGTATGTTGTCTTTGTATTTCTCATCCCATAGTACGGACCAACTATCAATTGGTTCATCAACCATTGTTTTGTTATATAGTATTCCAACAGTTCCCCAACAATAAGGAACAGAGTATTTGTTTTCAGAATCAAACTGCTTTGATTGTTCCATATATGTATTACCTATATTTTTAATGTTTGGTATATGATCATAATTTATTTCTTGAAGTAAATCATTTTCAATCATACGCTGAATCATATAATCCGAAGGACATACAACATCATATGAGATGGCTCCAGATGCTATTTTAGGATACATTATTTCATTCGTTTCATATTCTTCATATATAACTGAAATACCTGTTTCTTCTTCAAACATTGTTAATACATCAGGATCCAGATATTCACCCCAGTTATACACAATGACTTGTTCATTTCCGTTACCGGCGTTTTGTCTTCCATAGAAAATACCGCCGAATATAATTATAACACCCATAAAGGCCGGCAGAATACGTCGGAATAATATCCGCTTAATTTTTCTTTTTTTGACATAGCTTGCACTAAGGGCTTTATCGTTTAAATTATTTGACTTCGGAGAAAGATTAATAAGCAGTAGTAACAATAGAACAGTTACAAACATCAAGGTTGAAAGTGCATATATTTCAGGTTTTATTCCTTTTCTAAGTTCACTATATATCTTAGTTGAGAGGGTGTCCACGCCCGGTCCTTTTGTAAAGTGAGTGATTATAAAATCATCTAGTGACATAGTAAACGCAAGAAGAAAGCCCGAAGCGATTCCTGGAAATATATCGGGTAATGTCACATTAAAAAATGCATACACAGGCGAAGCGCCGAGATCTAATGCCGCTTCATATGTACTAATGCTGGTTTGCTTAAGTTTTGGCATAACGCTTAATATAACATAAGGAATATTAAAGGTTATATGTGCTATCAAAATAGTAGAAAATCCCATATTAAAACGAAGTGCAATAAATAATAACATAAGAGAAATACCTGTAACAATATCAGCATTTAACATAGGAATATTGGTTATTCCCATCATAATAGTGCGGAACTTCTTTTGTACTTTCTGCATTCCCATAGCAGCTGCGGTACCTACTACTGTAGCTATGGCGGCACTAAGCAGGGCTATTATAAGTGTTGTATATAAAGCATTCATAATAGCTTCATCCTGAAATAGTGACGAATACCATTTGAGAGTAAATCCGCCCCATTTTGCGCGAGTTTTCGAATTATTAAAAGATAGAACCATTAAAGTTACAATGGGAGAGTATAGCAATATAAATATAAGTACAAGATAAGTACGTTGTAAAAAATTCTTCATTACATCAATGACCCCTCTCCATCTTTATCGTATTTAGCAATCATAGCCATACTAATTATAATAAATATCATGAGAACAAGTGAAAGAGCACTACCTACATTCCAGTTGCTGCCCTGTTTAAATTCCTGTTCAATAACATTTCCAATAAGCAGTATCTTACTTCCGCCTAGTAAATCAGAAATAACAAAGGTCGTTAAAGCAGGGACAAACACCATAGTAATGCCGCTTATTATACCGGGAACACTAAGTGGCAGTATAACTCTCATAAATGACTGAAATGCATTAGCACCCAAGTCCTTAGCTGCATCCAAGACATCCTTATCAATTTTTATCAACACATTATAAATCGGCAACACCATAAAAGGCAGAAAATTATATACCATTCCTAAGACTATTGCTGCGGGAGTATTAATTATATTAAGAGAGGGTAGATTTAGTGTATTTAAAATAGTATTTATAACACCATTTTTTTCCAATAAATTTTGCCATGCAAGTGTTCTTAGCAGAAAGTTCATCCACATTGGCAGTATGAAAATGAGTACTACAAAGGAGCTTTTATTAACGCCAATATTAGACAGAATCATTGCAAGAGGATATGCTAATAGTAAGCAAATGGCAGTACTGATTAATGATAGTAATAGAGCTAGACCAAGTGCTTTTAAATTCTCCTGAGACGTTATTTTTGCTATGTTTGCCAGAGTGAAATTACTATCTGTATCTGTGAGACCATAGTAAAATATCATCAGTAAAGGTATTAGTGTAAATGCAATTGTCCATACTAGATATGGTCCATATAAAAATCTGTTAAAAAACTTATTTTTACTCTTCAACTGCTACTGCCTCCTCGTGTTCAGATTCGGGTTTTTTCATAATCTGTATATTAAACGGATCAACCTGTATACCAACAAAAGTACCAACGGAAAACATATCAGTGCTGTGTACAAGCCAAGCGTAATTATTAGCTTCGACTTCCATTTCATAATGAACGCCTTTAAATATTAAATGTGTAACAACACCACTTATTATGCCATCCTCAGGTTTAACTAATTCAACATCTTCGGGACGTATGACGGCATCTACCGGTTTATTCATACCAAAGCCCTTATCAACGCATTCAAAATCAACACCTAGTATTTTGACCAGCTCATCCTTAACCATAAGAGCTGAAATGATGTTACTTTCGCCAATAAAGTCAGCGACAAAGGCATTTTGAGGTTCATTATATATATCTTCAGGAGATCCAATTTGTTGGATATGCCCTTGGTTCATAACAATAATTGTATCTGACATTGTAAGAGCTTCTTCCTGATCATGAGTCACATAAATAAAAGTAATTCCCAACTCATTCTTCATCCTAATTAATTCGTATTGCATATCTTGCCTTAATTTAAGGTCAAGGGCACCGAGGGGTTCATCAAGTAATAGAACCTTCGGTTCATTAACTATAGCCCTTGCAATAGCAATCCGCTGTTGTTGTCCACCGCTTAAGGAGTCAGGCATTCTGTCTTCAAATCCTTCAAGATTAACTAGTTTAAGTGCATATTTGATTTTGTCTTCAATATATTCTTTGGATTTACCTTTAATTTTCAAACCGAATGCAATATTATCTGCAATTGTCATATGTGTAAATAAAGCATATTTCTGAAACACAGTATTTATTTGCCTTTTATTAGGTGATATTTCCGTTACGTTTTTTCCGTCAAAGATTACTTCGCCGGAATCAGGTGATTCGAAACCGCCGAGAATTCTAAGAAGAGTAGTCTTACCACAGCCACTCGGTCCCAATAGCGTCAAAAATTCATTTTCTTTTATATTTAGATTAAGGTTATCTAATACAATATTGCTCCCAAAGGCTTTTGACAAATTTTTGATATCAATTAATGTGTTTTGCATATATTAATCCTCCATTTAAAAACTGGGTGGTGTACTTACCCATAATATAGTTGCACCTTTTGTGCCTGCTTTTATATAATGTTCCTTAGAAGGTGTGAAATAAAATGATTCACCTTTGTTTGCTCTATAAATACGTTTTCCTAAGCAAATAGAGATACTGCCTTTAATAACAAAGCCAAATTCTTCACCTTCATGTGGAACATCCTTGTAGGTAGAGCCGTCAGGCTCCAAAGTTAAACGTATTGGTTCCATCATATTTTTTTGAGCGTTTGGAATTATCCATTCGGTCTTGTTTTTTAGTTCCAAATCAATTTTTTCAAAATAATCCGAATCATGCCATACTATTTGCTCGTCTTCATCATCACTGAAAAACTCGTTGATTGAAGTCCCAAGACACTGCAGTATGTCAATAAGAGTGGCAATAGAAGGAGAGGTTTGGTCTCGTTCCAGTTGTGATATAAAACTTTTTGATAATTCTGCACGATCAGCCAATTCCTCTTGCGTAAGATTTTTACCGATTCGCAATTCCTTTAATTTTTTTCCAATAATCATAAATGCTCCCATCGCTAGTGTAGTAAATATGAACTCAAAGTTCAGTATTTGTAAACATATGCTAATAAATATTATACAGATTTAAAAAAAATATGCAATAAAAAACAAAGGATTTTTTAAAAAATCCTTTGCAATATTTTTATGTATGCAAATCAAAAGCTATAGTTCTATATATATAATTTCTTGATATTATCAAGTTTAGAGCTCATGTTATTAATTAGTGCGTCAAAAAGAGTAACAGCAGCCATTGATTCTACTACAACTACGGCCCTAGGAACAATAATAGGATCATGTCTGCCTTTGATTTCTATTTCAATGTTTTCCAAATTCCTGTTTACGGTATTTTGCGGGATGGCAATAGAGGGGGTGGGTTTAACACTTGCTCTAAATATAATGGTAGAGCCATCGCTAATACCACCTAGAATACCACCCGAATGATTCGTCATCTTTTTAATACTATTATCGGATGCTATAAAAGAATCATTATTTTGACTGCCAAGCATAGTTGATACTTTGGCACCATCGCCAAACTCAATACTCTTAATAGCACCAATTGACATTATTGCTTTAGAGAGATCTGCATCTAATTTATCGAATACAGGATCTCCGATTCCCGCAGGCGCATTTGTAATTTGACACTCTATTATACCGCCTGTTGAGTTTTTTGTTTCCATGCATTTTTTTAAAAACAATTCAGCTTTATCAGCTTTTTCAGCATTTGGCATATATAGTGGATTATTATTTATTTCTTCTAAATCATATTCTGTAGATTCAATTTCGATAGAGCCAATACTCTTTGTATATGCAATTACTTTAATACCGAGTTCTTTAAGAAGCTTTGATGCGATTGCACCGGCAGCAACTCGCCCGATAGTTTCGCGACCGGAAGAACGTCCTCCACCTCGATAATCTCGAAAACCATATTTAGCATCAAAAGTAAAGTCGGCATGACTTGGTCTATAAACATCTTTTATATCGTCATAATCCTTTGAAAATTGGTCTTTATTAAATACAATTAATGAAATAGGAGTGCCTGTAGTTACTCCTTCAAACACTCCCGACAGTATTTCAATCGTGTCTGATTCACTTCTTTTTGTTGTATATTTACTCTGTCCCGGTTTCCGTCTATTAAGAAATATTTGAATGTCTGACTCGCATAATTCAAGGCCTGCGGGACATCCATCTATTACAACACCTATTGCTTTGCCGTGTGACTCACCCCATGTACTTATTTTGAAGTTGTTACCAAATATTGAACCTGACATGCTATTCTCCTTCATACTTTTTTAATAATTATACACGAAAATTCAAATAATTCTACTGTACATTTTTAAATAGTAGTAATATAATGGTGAATAGAGGTGTGCTAACCTTAGTGTAACAGTATAAAGATATTTTTAAGGAGTTGTTTTAATGGGGTTAAAAAATACGGATAGGTATGGGAACGATATTAATTCAAATATAATCATTGAAGAAACGATGCTCGAATTTTATGATAGTTTAAAGAACGAGGGAAATGAATTTGAAAGAATTAAAGAAGAGCCTAAAGCAGTTGAAGAAGAGCCAAAAGCGATTGAAGAAGAACCTT